>CAYNNA010000018.1:0-32023 GCA_964398375.1 uncultured Thiothrix sp. | reverse complement strand
GTCGGTGAGGTTGCGGATAATGGCATCGGCATCGCGGGTGGCTTTGCGGCGACGGCGTTGCTGCTGGATTTGCACGCCATGCAGCAGGTTTTCGGGAATGACCGCAATCCGTGCATCCGGTAGCCAGAAACCGTCTTCGAGGGGCGCAACCGTGACCGCCATGCGTTCATCGCTGGAGAGGAATGCTTGCCAACTGTCTACGGTTTTAAGGGAATCGCCTGAAAGGCAGGCTCCTACAGCAGATTGCTCCCCTGTAGGAGCCTGCCTTGCAGGCGATAAATGCTCCCGCAATAGAGCGATAAAGGCTTCGCGCCGCCCGGCAGATTCGGCGGTGAATAGCACGCGCCCTTGCAGGTCTTTGAGGAAGTTGAACAGCAGGAACAGGGGCTGTTCTTGGCGGGCGTGGATGAGGAGGGAGGGCAGGGCGGCGATGGGGTAGTTGATGGCGTTATCAGAAGAGGGGCGAACACATAGGTTCGCCCCTACCGGGTGTAGGGGCGAACCTATGTGTTCGCCCTCTTTTTCCTTCTCAATCTCTTTAAACCGCTGTACCTCAACCCGTGGATAATCCCCAATCCAGCTTTGCAACATCGCCGCCGTCAAAAACAACTTCTCCGGCGCAAGCAACGGGCGTTCCACATCATGCCGCCGCTGCTCATAGCGATACTCCACCGTCTCCCAAAACGTCTTAACCGCAGCATCCACGCCCTCAGCCAACACCAGCAGCGTCTTCTTCGGCAAGTAATCAAACAGCGTCGCGGTATGCTCAAAGAATAGCGGCAAGTAATACTCAATCCCCGCCGGAGGTTTGCCCTGACTCACGCCTTCATAAATACGGCTGCGGCTCAAATCCCCCTCAACCTGCGCCCGGTAGTTTTGGCGGAAGGTGCGAATTCCCGCTTCATCCAACGGAAATTCCCGTGCTGGCAGCAGCTCAATGCTGTCCACCATCTCGTCAGTGCGCTGCGTTTCCGGGTTGAAGGTGCGAATTGAGTCGATTTCATCGTCAAACAAATCAATCCGGTAGGGTGTGGCACTGCCCATTGGGAATAAATCGACCAGCGAGCCACGGGTGGCGTATTCGCCATGCGCCATGACTTGGCTGGTATTGCGGTAGCCTGCTTCTTCCAGTTGCTTGCGCAATTTGTCGATGTTGAGTGGCGAACCTTTGCTTACTAGGAAGGTATGCCCATGCACATAGCTGGTCGGTGCAAGCCGGTGCAATAGCGTGGTCGCAGGCACAATCAGGATACCGCGCTTCAAATTTTGCAGCGTTGCCAGCGTTTTCAATCGTTCGGAAATAATGTCTTCGTGCGGGGAAAATACGTCATAGGGCAGGGTTTCCCAGTCGGGAAAAATGTGACGTGGGATTTCCGGGGCGAAAAATTGCAGCGCAGATTCCATCTGGTAAGCCGTATGCACATCCGGCACTGCCAGCAGCAGCAAGCCGTCGAACTCTTGGGCGGATTGGGCTATCAGCCATTCACGCGAACAGCCGTATAACTGCCCCCAGTAAGAGTGACCGTTAGGGGTGGCGGGGTATTGGGGCTTGAGTAGTGCAGGCATGAATCCGAGCTTTGGTTTTTGGAAAGCCCAGATTCTAGCGGATGGCGGCGTGTTTGTCCTAAACCTGCGCGGCTTCTGTGGCGGTTTTGAGGTGCAGTGTCAAAGCTGACTGGGAGGCGGTACATCAACATAGTTGAGTTTTGCCGCTTATTCATAAAAGCCAACCACTTTGACGGTGTCTTGCTTTACATGGATGCCATGTGTCGATTAAGGTTAATGTCAGATTTAGATATTTTTAGTCAGGAGTTAGGGTTGTGGCGGAAGAACCAGTTGAAATAAAGGGTGAAATGACCCTGCTTAGTGTGTTGCGGCTGGCATCTGTCGATCTCAAGCTTATTCAGGAAACGGTTAAAAATAAACAGAACAGTTTGCCGCAATTGTTTGATAACAGTCCTTTATTGGTCGATTGCGGTCGCTTGGGTGAAGCCTGTGCCGAGTTAGATTTTGCAGCGTTACGCAACCTATTGGTGGAGTTGGGCTTCATTCCGGTGGGGATACGCAATATTGCTGAAGAATGCCGTGAATTAGCGCTTCAGGCAGGCTGGGCGGTATTGCGATCGGGGAGAGCCACGGGAGTGCCGAGTCGCAGCGAGCGTTTGGTTGAGCCAGCATTGGAAGAAGTGCCAACAGAAGATGCACCTTCTCATTCCATGACGAGTGTGAAAGTGGTGAATCGTCCCTTGCGTTCTGGTCAGCAAGTCTATTTTCCTGAAGGTAATCTGGTCATTTTACAGCATACCAGTGCAGGTTCAGAAATTCTTGCCGGTGGTTCCGTGCATGTTTATGGTTCATTACGTGGGCGGGTGTTGGCTGGCATTGGTGGCGATACCAGTGCGCGGATTTTTTGCCAAAAATTAGAGGCTGAATTGGTGTCGATTGCCGGGCATTACCGTTTGTTAGATGATATTGACACTAATTTGAAAGGTTCACCGGCAATGGTGTGGTTGGATGGTGAAAAATTGAAAATCACTGCAATGTTCTGAAAACTTCTCATTTCTATACTAAATAATAGCGGGTGTATCTGTTAGTATCATTAAGGTGTAATACGGGTGATACCTGTCACGCGATGTTAATAAAAGGAGCATCTTTTGAGCAGAATAGTTGTCGTTACCTCCGGCAAAGGTGGGGTTGGTAAAACCACTACCAGTGCAGCATTTGCGACTGGGCTTGCTATACATGGTTATAAGACCGCTGTAATTGATTTCGACGTGGGTCTGCGTAATCTTGACCTGATTATGGGTTGCGAGCGCCGCGTGGTGTACGATTTCGTCAATGTTATCAATGGTGAAGCGTCACTAAATCAAGCCTTGATTCGTGATAAACATGTGCAAAATTTATATGTTTTGCCCGCTTCACAAACCCGCGATAAGGATGCACTAACCCCCGAAGGCGTGGGTAAAGTGATGGATGAGTTGCACGCGCTCGGTTTTGATTTCATTGTGTGTGATTCCCCCGCCGGTATTGAACGTGGTGCGCACATGGCGATGTATTACGCTGATGATGCGATTGTCGTGACTAACCCGGAAGTGTCCTCAGTGCGTGATTCTGACCGCATCCTCGGCTTGTTGCAAAGTAAAACGCATCGGGCGGAACGCGGTGAAGGTGTGCGTGAACACTTGCTAATCACCCGTTATTCCCCAGCACGGGTGCAGGCGGGCGAAATGTTGGGCATGGAGGATATTCTGGAAATTCTCGCCGTGCCTTTGATCGGCGTGATTCCCGAATCACAAAGTGTCTTGCAGGCATCCAATAGCGGTACACCCGTGATTCTCGACAAAGCTAGCGATGCCGGTCAGGCATACGATGATTTTGTACGCCGCTTTTTGGGGGAAATGGTGCCGCACCGCTTCCTAGAAGTGGAGAAAAAGGGTTTCTTTAAAAAGCTGTTTGGGTGATTTATGGGATGGTTTAATTATTTTACGCAAACGAAACAAACCAGCGCCAAAGTTGCCAAAGAGCGTTTGCAAATTGTTATCGCGCATGAACGGCTTGACCGCAATGGTCCGGAATATTTGCCACAATTGCGCCGCGATATTATGGAAGTGATTCGTAAATACGTATTGATTACAGAAGATCAAGTGACGGTGCAGTTCGAGAAAGGCGCTGATTTTGATGTATTGGAGCTAAATATCGCCCTGCCTGAACGCGACCATCCGTGACATATCGGTGGGGCAAGCCATGCTTCTCCACCGATAAATCCCTTATGACGCCGGTTGTGCGGGTTTTTCTGCTGCTGATTGTTGTTTCTGGATGAAGGCACTCAAAGCCTCAGCAGTGACAACCCCCGGCTGTACCGCTAGTAATTTGCCCTGTGGATTGTACACCATGAATGTGGGTGTGCCGATGAAGCTTTCTTTGGCTGTGGTGTAAAGGTATTTGTCGACTTCTGAGGGGTTGCTCAATAAGTTGGTAAAGGTGAAGCCCTGTTCGTCGATGAATTTTTCTGCATCAGCTTTGCCGCTGGTGTCATCCAATGAAATACCAATCACATCAACGTCGGGGTTAGTCGCCTCAAAATCCACGGTATGGTGAGCACTGGCGCGGCAAGCGCGGCAATCGGATGCCCATACCTTCATGACTGTCCATTTGCCTTTGCCGACGAGTTCTTCAAACGTAACGGATTTGCCGTCCAGCTCGCTCAAGGCGGATGCGGTCGTGGAAAATAGCGCCCCGTGTGCGAATAGTGCGATAATCAGCGCTTGTTTGATTGGTGACATAACATCATCTCCTGAAATTGGTTGATTGCTGGTGTTGTTTTACGTAACCACTGATTGTATGGATGCATCTGATGCCGACAAGTTCTTTTTTACCGATAAAGTGTGTGTTATTCGATTTGGATGGCACGCTGCTGGATACGGCTCCTGATTTGTTAGCCGCATTAAACGCGGTATTGGTTGCCGAAGGGCGCGAACATTTTACCCTTTCACAAGCACGTCACACCGTTTCCCACGGCAGCATTGGGATGTTGGAATTGGCGTTTGGAACCGAACAAAGTGCCGCCGACTTACAGCGTCGCCGCGAGATTTTTCTCGATTATTATCAGGCGAATATCAGTCGCTATTCGTGCTTGTTTGACGCAATGCCTGCCGTGTTGGAAACGCTGGAGGCAAACGGTATTCCCTGGGGTATCGTGACCAATAAGCCGGAATACCTGACGTTTCCTTTGCTGACTGCTTTGGATTTGGATACCCGTCCGGCGTGCATTATTGGCGGGGATACCTTGCCCCTAGCGAAACCACACCCAGAACCCTTGCTGTTAGCGGCGCAACGCTGCGGCATTCCACCCGCGCAATGCCTGTATGTGGGCGATGCGGAACGTGACATCTTGGCGGGACGCAATGCCGGGATGCAAACGCTGATTGCCGAGTGGGGCTATTTGAATGCAAATAACGAGCATCATGCGTGGCCTGCGAATGGCAGTGTGACGCATCCGGCTGAATTATTGGCGTGGTTGACTTGATGGAGAGTGCTTCGTTTCAATTGGGCGTATTCATTGACGATAATATTGTGGTGGTCACTGCGCTCATTATGTTTGCGTTGGGGGCGTTACTGGCGCATTTTATTTACAGCGCACCGTTGCGGCAGGCGCAGCGTGAAGTAGAGCGCCTGCAACTGTTGCGGCAAACCGAAGAACAAATCAATGAGGAACGTTTGCGGATGTTGGATGATGCGCAAGACCGCTTGCATCATACCTTTGCCTCGTTGTCGCAGCGGGCGTTGCGCGATAATAATACCCAGTTTTTGCAATTGGCACATGAAACGCTGGGGCGGTTTCAGGTGGAATCGCGCACAGATTTGGAACAGCGTCAGTTGTCGATTCAGCATTTGGTTGACCCGATTCGGGATGCACTGGCTAAAACTGAGGCACAAATTCAGCAGATTGAGAAAGATCGGCTCACCAGTTTCGGGGTTTTGAGCCAACAGATTCGCGGCATGATGCATGATCAAACCGCGTTGCGCGATGAAACCGGACGTTTGGCATCAGCGTTGCGCACACCGGGGATTCGTGGGCAATGGGGCGAGTTGAGTTTGCGGCGCATTGCCGAATTGTCTGGGATGGTCGAACATTGCGATTTTGTTGAGCAAACCCAGCGCAGTAATAGTGACCGTACCATTCGCCCGGATATGGTGATCCGAATGCCGGATGCACGCGAAATGATCGTGGATGCGAAAGCACCAATGGATGCTTACCTTGACGCAGTTAATGCTGATAACGAAGACAGCCGCAAGCGGCATTTGCAACGCCATGCCCGCCATGTGCGTGATCATGTTAAAGTCTTGGCAGGCAAACGTTACTGGGAGCAGTTTGAGCAATCGCCGGACTTTGTAGTGCTATTTATCCCCGGTGAACAATTTCTCGGTGCGGCGTTAGAACAAGATAAAACGTTGTTGCACGATTCCCTGAATGACAAGGTGATTCTTGCTACACCCTCGACCTTGGTGGCACTGTTGCGGGCAGTTGCCTTTGGTTGGAAACAGACGGTTTTGGCTGAAAATGCCAGTAAAGTCCGCGATTTGGGTGAAGAATTGCACAAGCGCTTGACGGTTTTTCTTGACCATCTGGAGCGTTTGGGGCGTAATCTTGGCAGTAGCGTGGATACCTACAACAAGGCGTTAGGTTCGCTGGAACGCAGTGTGTTGCCGGGGGTGCGCAAACTGTCGGAGCTGGGGATTTCTTCGGGGCGGAACATTACCGAGCCGGTGCCGGTCGAAGCTGTGCCACGTCATCCGTATATCAAGGATACTGAAACTGATGCTGAAATCGATTAAAACGCGCTATTACCTGACTTTGTTACAGATGTTGGTGATCCTGTTCTTGTTGGGTTTAGTGGTGCTGCTGAACAAAGAACAAGTGGCACAATTTTTCTATTCGACGCAAGCCGGACAGTTGGGGTTGGTACTGAACGGAATTATTTTGCTTATTTTCCTTGCTGGATTAGTGCGCATGATTTTTATGTTCTTGGGGTTTACTCGCGAACAGCAGATATTGCAACGCTTTCTGAAGCGCGTCGAGGAAAACGCACCGAATCCCGCTTACGGTTTGCCGGAATCCGCCATGATTGTGGATCGTTATCATGCCATACACACGATTGCCCGTCAGCACGCAGCAGTGAATCAGGCGGCATTGGCTTCTACCTTGGCGGCGGGTATGTCGACGCAATTTACCTTAGTAAGGTTTGTGCATAACATTCTGATTTTAGCCGGTGTATTCGGTACGGTGGTATCGTTGTCAATTGCCTTGATGGGGGCAGCAGGCTTGCTGGATTCGCCGGAAAACATGCAGCAAATGGGGACGATTATCGGCGGTATGTCGAATGCCTTGAGTACGACGATTACGGCGATTGTGTGTTATGTATTCTTTGCGTATTTCCACTTGCGCTTGCAAGATGCGCGGACGCAATTGCTGGCAAACGTTGAAAACGTGACCACACTCTACATTCTGCCGCGCTTTAAACATGCCGAAAATAGCTTAATGCATGATGTGGCAGTATTAACAGCGGAATTACGTAAAGCCGCTGAAGCTATCCATGTGATTCAGGATCGTTTCTTACACGCGGGCGAGCGTCTGCAATTGGCTGCCGATGATTTGCAGGTGGCAGTGAGCCAGAGTGGGGACAATATCCGGGTAATTCGCGATTCGGTGCGGGAAGGTTTCCGCCTTGATGACAAACCGAAGGGGTAGGGCATGAGTGACGGGCATTTTTCTTTCGCCTCGCTCATCAGTTCGCGGGATGAATACGAGGAAAGTTTCTGGCCATCCTTCACCGACATTATGACGGTCATTACCATGATTTTCCTGATTGTCACGGTGGCGGTGGTGCTGACCAATACGCGCTTGCTGGACAATTTGCGAAACAGCGTATTGGCTGAACAGGCGGCGCAACTAGAGGCTCAAAAATCTGCACTCGAAGCGCAGCTCGCTGCCCAAGAAGCGCAACGTGCGGCGTTTGAAGCACAAAAAGCCACCCAACAAGCCGAATTCCAGCTTCAGGCTAACGCCACTCTTGAAGAGCAGCTTGAGTATTTGCAACAGCGTTCCTCCAGTTTAGAAATGGAATTATTGCGCAGTCGGGCAGAAACCGAAGCTGCCCACAGTAGTAGCACCGAGAAAGATGCGGAGCTGGCACGTTTGCAAACCCTCAGCCGTGAACAGGCGGATACGCTGGGCTTACGCGACAAAGCGATCATTGAATTGCAAACCAATTTAGACGAGAAAAGCTCACAAGTGGTTGGTTTGCAGACCAAAGTCGATGAAAGTGAAAAACAGTTGCTGAGCCTGCAAGGTGAATTCACTGAACTCGATCAGAAATACCAAAAACTGCTCAAGCCTGCGCGTTCCGCCAAAGGCAAACAAGTGGTGGAAGTGGTGTACAGCAAAAACGGTTACAGCATCCGCAAGCCGGGGGAAGCGGCGGCGCGTGGCGTCAACCGTTCCGCTTTGGACAGCGAGTTAAGTGCGCTGAAAGCCCAGCATGGCACGGAGTTGTACGTCAAAGTCATTATTCCTGACAATAGCGGCTTGTCATACAACGAGGCATGGCGGTTTACCAGCGAAATGCTGAAAAAATACGATTATTATTCTGAACCATGATTCAAGACTTTTGGCGTTGGCGTAAGGCTTCATATAAGCATACGCCTGTCGCAACAGAGACGTTCAGGCTTGATACTTGCCCCGCCATTGGGATCGAAATCAAGTAGTCGCACGCTGCTTCGGTCAAACGCCGGATACCTGCACCTTCCGCGCCCATAACCAGCGCCATTGGTCCTTTCAGATCGGCTTGATACAAGGTTTGCTTGGCTTTGTCGCTTGTACCGGTCAGCCAAATACCGCGACTTTTCAGTGTTTCCAGTGTGCGGGCAAGGTTGGTGACGGGAATGAATGGGATGATTTCTGCCGCACCAGAGGCAACTTTGCGCACGGTTGGGGTGATGCTGGCTGCATTATCCTTCGGGGCAATCACGGCGTGAACGCCAGCCCCTTCGGCAGTACGTAAACACGCGCCTAGATTGTGTGGGTCAGTGACACCATCCAATACCAGCAGAAACGGGGCTTCGCTCATGCCGTCGAGCATGTCGTAGAAGTCGTTTTCTGTCCAAGATTTAAGCTTGTAATACTCGGCAACAATGCCTTGGTGGCGGTTATTGCCTGCTAGCTTGTCGAGTTTGTCGGCATCGGTCAGCAGGATGCGCATCCCGCTTTCCTCCGCCATCTTTTCCAGTTTTTTCAGGCGGTCATTGCGGCTGCGCTTGTCCAGCCAGATTTGTCCGAGGTTTTCGGCATCGTTGCGCAAGGCGCTTTCAACGGCATGTACGCCGCAAATAATGGATTTTGACATTAGGCGATCGGTTTCTTTTTACGGGGTTTTTTGCTTGCCGGTTTTTTAGGGCTGGCAGGTTTTTGGCTGGCGGTTGGGTCAGATTTTGACGCGCGTTCCGCCGTGCCTTTGCTGCTGGATTTGCGGCTTTTACTGCCGGGCTTTTTGGTGCGTGTTGCCGCCGTTTCACCGTCGGTTTTGGCGAGTACGAAGTCGATTTTGCGTTCGTCCAAATCCACCCGTGCCACGGTGACGTTGATGGTATCACCAAGCCGGTAAATGCGCCCGGAGTTTTCACCTGTCAATTGGTGGTGGGCGGCATCAAAGTGGTAGTAATCGCTGGTTAATGCAGTGATGTGAATCAAGCCTTCCACGTAGATGTCTTTGAGTTCGACGAATAAACCAAAGCCCATGACGCTAGTAATGATACCGCTGAAGATTTCGCCGATGTGTTCCTGCATGTATTCGCATTTGAGCCATGCGGTCACATCGCGGGTGGCATCGTCGGCACGGCGTTCGGTCATGGAACAGTGTTCGCCAAGCGCTACCATGTCTTTGTGGGAGTATTGGTAGTCCTTGACTTTGCCGCCACGCACTAAATGGCGAATCGCACGGTGTACTAACAGGTCAGGGTAGCGCCGGATTGGTGAGGTGAAATGCGCGTAATACGGTTGTGCTAAACCGAAATGCCCCTCTGAATCAGGGCTATAGACCGCTTGCGACATGGAGCGCAGCAATACGGTCTGGATCATGTGCCGGTCAGGGCGGTCGCCGAGGCTATTCAATAGCGTGGTGTAATCGTTCGGCGTGGGTTCGTCACCACCACCCAAACTTAAGGCTAGGCTGGCGAGGAATTGGCGTAAATCAGCGAGCTTTTCCGGTGTGGGGCCTTTGTGGGCGCGGTGTAAAGCGGGAATTTTGTACTTACTGAGGTAGGTTGCGGCGCACACATTGGCGAGAATCATACACTCTTCGATTAGTTTGTGAGCGTCGTTGCGTTCGGTCGGGACAATCGCTTCGATTTTGCGCTCAGCATCAAACACGATGCGAGTTTCGGCGGTTTCAAAGTCGATAGCGCCCCGGCGGTCACGCGCTTTACGCAGGACTTTGTACAGGGAATACAGGTCGTCGAGGTGTTCGCAGAGTTCTGGCGAATGCTTACGGCGGGCATCCATATTGCGCTCGACCACGATTTTTGCCATCTCGGTGTAGGTGAGGCGGGCGGCGGAGTGCATAATGCCTTCGAGGAATTGGTAGCTGATCAACTTGCCGCGTGCACCGATTTGGATGTCGCAAATCATGCAGAGTCGGTCAACGTGCGGATTCAGGGAACATAAACCGTTGGAGAGAATTTCGGGCAACATTGGGATGACTTTGCCAGGGAAATACACCGAGGTGCCGCGTTCGGTAGCTTCGCGTCCAATCGCGGAATCGGCTTGCACGTAATGCGATACGTCCGCAATCGCTACCAGTAAGCGCCAGCCGTTGCCGTCACGTTCGCAGTAAACCGCGTCGTCGAAGTCTTTGGCGTCTTCGCCGTCGATGGTGACGAAAGGCGTATCGCGCAGGTCTTCGCGGCGCGGGTCGGCTTTGTCTGCTTCGGGCACTTCGTAGCCGAAACGATCAGCTTCTTCAGTAATCTCACTTGACCAGCCGTGTGGCAGTTGGTGACTGCGGATGGCGACGTCGATTTCCATGCCGGGAGCCATGTGGTCGCCGAGTACTTCGACAATTTTGCCGGTGGGCTGGGCGCGTTTGGAGGGTTGTTCGACAATCGCAGCGACAACGATTTGACCGGGTTTGGCGTTGCCAACGGCATCGGCGGGAATCAGGATTTCTTGGCTGATGCGAGAATTGTCAGGCGTGACAAAGCCGATATTGCCTTCCATGAAATAACGCCCGACGACTTGGGTTGTGCCGCGTTCCAGTACTTCGACCACCGCACCCTCACGGCGACCTTTGGGGTCAAGACCGCGCACGCTGCATAAGGCTCGGTCGCCGTGCATCAGACCATGCATTTGCTTGGCGTGGAGGAAGAGATCGGGTGTGCCGTCATCCGGTTTCAGAAAGCCGAAGCCGTCGGGATGCCCGATGACGCGCCCGGCAATCAGGTCGGTGCGTTCGATGGGGACGTATTGGCGACGGCGGTTATAAAGCAATTGCCCGTCACGCTCCATCGCCCGCAGGCGTTTTTTTAGCGCGTCAACATCACGTTCGTCGTGAAGGTGCAAGGCTTCGGTGAGCGTCGCAAAATCCAGCGGTTGCCCTTGTTCCGTCAATAATTGCAAGATAACTTCACGGCTAGGAATGGGGTTTTCATACTTTTCGGCTTCGCGCTGACTATGGGGATCGTTGAACTTCAAATTGTGTCCTTGTGTGGTCTGTCTTTTCATATGGACGCAGTGTATCAAAAAAATGTAATAAAAACGCGGTTTGGTGTTTGACAAGATGTGGTGAGCGCTATATATTTCGCGTCTCGCAGGGTTTTACTGCTTTGTGAATTGCCGAGATGGCGGAATTGGTAGACGCGCTAGTTTCAGGTATTAGTGGGGGCAACCCCGTGGAGGTTCGAGTCCTCTTCCCGGCACCAGATTGAAAGGCTAGTTAGCAATAACTAGCCTTTTTTGCGTTTAGCGCATAGGTTTTCTGTGATTGATTATAATCCCCCTGCCCATGCTGGTTTGCACACCCTCTACCTCGATGAATCTATTATTGTGATCGATAAGCCCGCTGGTTTGCTCTCGGTTCCCGGTCGTGGTGATAATAAACAGGATTGCATGATTGCCCGTGTACAAGCCGAATTCGCTAATGCACTCATTGTTCACCGCTTGGATATGGGAACGTCAGGCATTATGGTGATGGCGCGTGGCAAGGCGATGGAACGCGCCTTGAGTATCCTGTTTCAAACGCGGCAAGTGCATAAACGTTATGAGGCAGTGGTGGCAGGGCAGGTTACACCGACCCGTGGTGAAATCCATTTGCCACTGTTGATGGATTGGCCGAACCGACCGCGCCAAATGGTGAGTTTTGCGTTAGGCAAACCGTCGTGTACGCGTTATCAGGTGCTAAGTTATCATGCGGAAACCGATACCAGCCGGATGGCACTTGAGCCAATTACGGGGCGTACTCACCAATTACGTGTGCATTTGCAGGCGTTGGGGCATCCGATCTTGGGTGATGAGTTATACGCGAGTGCGGCGGTATGTGCCAAAGCGCAGCGTTTGCTGTTACATGCGGCGTGTATCCGTTTCCCCCACCCCTTGACCGCAGAGGTTTTGAGCATTAACAGCCCAATTCCTTTCTAAATGCTGGTATCCTCCACGGGATTGCGTCAAAATCTGCGCAACCGTTAGCGGGAACTCTGTGGGCTAACCGTGTTCTAACTCGTGACGGTATATTATAAATTATTGAGGTGCTTATTTATGAAAACTTCCATGCGTACTCTGTTGATTGGTGCTGTGTCTGCTGCATTGCTGGCTGGTTGTGGTGCTACAGGCGAAATGACCCGTGCACAACAGGGTGCAATCATTGGTGCTTTGGGCGGCGCGGTGATCGGTAAAAATACAGCGAATAAGGACGATAAACGTGCCGTAGCAGGCGCTATTATCGGTGGTGTAGCCGGTGCTGCGATTGGTAATTACATGGATCAGCAAGAAGCGGCATTGCGTCAGCAAATGCAAGGCACTGGTGTCGAGGTAACGCGTCAGGATAATAATATTATCCTCACTATGCCGGATGCAATTACGTTTGACTTCGGTCAGGCGGGGGTCAAGCCACAGTTCTATGGCGTGTTGAATAATTTGGCGACTACCTTGAATCAATTCCCTGAAACCCGTGTGCAGATTGCCGGGCATACCGATAATGTCGGTAGTGATGCCGCCAACCTGCAATTGTCACAGCAACGGGCTAACAGTGTGCGTTCTTACATGGCGAGTAATGGCGTGAATCCGCAACGTATGCAGGCGGTCGGTTATGGTGAAAGCCGTCCTATCGCGGACAACAGCACGGATTATGGTCGTGCACAAAACCGCCGTGTTGAAATTACGTTGATCCCTGTTCAACAGTAATTCAATCACAATAGTCGGAAATCCGGCACATCGACTATAATCCGTTATATCATGAAGGCTCCATAGGGAGCCTTCTTTGTATAAAAAAATGGATTTAACGTGCGGGAACAAATTCCAAACATCATCACAGTGATTCGTATCCTTTCTATTGCGCCGATTTGTTGGTTGCTATGGATGGGTTCTTATGGTCTTGCCCTGACATTATTAGTGCTGGCGGGCTTGTCTGATGCCTTAGATGGGTTTTTGGCACGGCGCTATGGTTGGTTTACGCGCTTAGGGGCGATCCTTGACCCGGTGGCAGACAAATTGTTTGTGGTTTCCGTGTTTATCGTGTTTGGCTTGAAAGGCAGTTTGCCTTGGTGGTTAATAGCGTTGGTAATTGGGCGTGACGTGGTGATTGTGTTAGGTGCCATTGCGTATCGCTTAGTCATGGGTGAGTTGGATATGCGCCCGCTGGTGATCAGCAAGCTCAACACCGGGTTGCAGATTGTTCTGTTGGCAACCACGCTGTTGCACGTGGCAATTTATGCATTGCCAGATTGGTTTAATCTGGGCTTGCAGTGGGCGGTGGGCGTGACAACGGTGTTGAGTGGGTTTGCCTATGTGTTGCTGTGGAGCCGTTATGCGTGGAGGAAACGTCAAGTATGATACTCAGTGGACGCTGGTTTTGGTTAGTGACGGGGAGTATTGCCGTTGCTTTATTGTACGTGCTTGCTCCGATTTTAACCCCTTTTTTGGCTGCTGCGTTTTTGGCTTATTTGGGCGACCCTCTGGTTGACCGCTTGGAGTCGTGGAAGTTGTCACGTACCTTCTCGGTGGTGGTAGTCTTTTTAAGTATCTTTCTGTTGTTACTGCTATTTTTCTTGTTTTTAGTGCCCGTGCTGGAAACGCAGATGAAGTTGTTTATCAGTAAAGTGCCTGCTTATCTTGATTGGGTGGTGACTGTTTTTGGACCTTATCTGCACCAGAAGTTTGGGGTTGATACCACTGTTTTGGAGGTCGACCATATTAAAAACGTGATTGCGACACATTGGAAAGAAACGGGTGGGTTTATTCGTAATGCGATTCAAACTATTTCTAAATCTGGGTTCGTAGTCTTGGGTTGGGTAGCAAATCTGGCGTTAATTCCGATTATTACGTTTTATTTGTTACGTGACTGGGATCGCATGGTGGCGTATATCGACGATTTACTGCCGCGTGCTGTCGAGCCATTGGTGGCTACATTGGCGCGTGAATCCGATGAGGTGTTGGGGGCATTTTTGCGCGGGCAGTTGTTGGTGATGCTGGCGTTGGCGGTGATTTATTCCATTGGATTGTCGCTGGTTGGCTTGGAATTCGCTTTGCTGATTGGTTTGATTGCTGGGGTGGTGAGTTTTGTTCCTTACCTTGGTTTGATTGTCGGTGTGGCGATTGCTGGCATTGCTGTCCTGTTCCAAACTCAGGATGTCTTTGATCTGTTTTGGGTATTCGCCGTATTTGGGGTTGCGCAGATGATTGAGGGTACTATCCTAACCCCGTTATTGGTGGGGGAACGGATTGGTTTGCATCCCGTGACCGTGATTTTCGCTGTGTTGGCAGGCGGGCAATTGTTTGGCTTTTTTGGCGTGTTGTTGGCATTGCCGGTGGCTGCGGTATTGGCGGTGATCATGCGGCATCTCCACGACTCTTACAAACAGAGTCAGATTTACAGCATTAACCATCCTGAGCCATTGGATGTGATTGATTTGGACGATGGTAGTAACGAGGTGAAAGAACAAGCATGACACAGCAACTGACCTTGAATGTGGGAATGCGCGAAGGTCATCGTTTCAGTTCATTTTTTGTGACACCTGAAAATGCTGAGTTGCTGGGGATTCTGAAAAACGGTTTTGAACGTGAATTCCCACAAATTTTTTTGTGGGGTGATACAGAGGCTGGGAAATCGCATTTACTGCAAGCTTATTGTGAACGCTATTATCAGCGTGGTTTAATGGCAGCTTATGTGCCACTGGGCAGTTGCGCCCAATACGGTCCCCGCGTGTTAGCCGGTGTCGAGGGCAAGCATCTGGTCACGGTGGATGAGCTTGATGCGGTAATTGGGCAACGTGATTGGGAAGTGGCGTTGATGAACCTGATCAATACTTGCCGCGCTAATTATCAGCCGCTGATGATGGCAGCACGCCTTAATCCCCGTGAAATGACTTGTGTGTTACCCGATTTTTCCTCACGTTTGCTGTGGGGTGCAGATTATCGGGTGCATCCGGTGCAGGGCGGGCAATGTTTGCAAGCGATGGCATGGCGTGCCCATCATCGTGGCTTTGAATTATCAGAACACGTCATGAAATATATTGAGCGGCATTATCCACAAAATATGACTACCCTCATGGCAATGCTGGATCAGTTGGATGTTGCCAGCTTAACGAGAGGGCGTAAAATTACGCGCGAATTTATCCGTGAAGTGATGCAAAAAAATGCCAAGGCATTACCGTTAAAACCAGGAGATTGATATGGATATGAAAATTTTCTTAGATCAAATGCTGCAATCCGGCAAAGAACTGGCGCAAAAAGGTCAGAATATGGCGGAACAAAAACTCGGTGTTCCGGCTGAAGGTGAACAGCGTGAGCAGATGTTGTCTGGCATGAAAACGGGGGCAGCCGCCGCTGGGGTACTGGCTTTATTGCTGGGCACTAGTGCGGGGCGGCGGGTCACGGGGGCTGCGGTAAAAGTTGGTAGCTTGGCTGCTTTAGGTGGCTTGGCTTATCAGATGTATCGTCAGTGGGAAACCAATGCGGGCAATGCCAGTACGGCGACGCCAAGTGACCCCGCGTTACTGGAAGCACCTGCCCCTAAGGCGACTGCCGAGATTCTGTTAAAAGCGATGGTTGCTGCGGCTAAAGCCGATGGGCATGTGGATTCTGCTGAATTGGCGAGTATCCGTCAGCAATTAGCCGGTATTGATGCCGAAGCGGATGTCAATGAGATGATTCTGCATGAATTAGCACAGCCTTTGGATGCTAAGCAAATCGCGGCGTTGGCGAATAACGATTTGGCGGTAGCAACAGAGATTTATTTGGTCTCAGCAGCCATTATTGATGGCGCTAATGAAGCAGAAACAGCCTATTTAGAAGACTTGCGCAGTGCTTTGCAATTACCTGAAGGGGTTTCCTCCGCACCCTAATCTTCAAACACATCTTTCAGACGGCGTTCGAGTGCTTTGCGCTCCAAGTAGTCTTCAAGATTGCGCCGTACCACATGTGGTTTGGTTTTCTTACCATCGGTGTGTACGGCTGTTTTTTCTAACTGGAAAAGTTCGTCTTCTTGTTCCGTGTAATAGTCTTTGTTATCACGCATGAAATAACTCCTTTTGTCGTTATTTAATTGATTTTCATCAGTTTTATATGGGTGACAATTGTATGCAGCATTAACTTAACTCATGCTGATTATTTTACCGCTTGTTGCCTGAAAATCGCTGCTTGTGAGCGTAATTGCTCTGGTGTTATATCGCCAACAAGACGCAATGCCCGCAATTCTTCTCCGGCATTGTTGAAGAATACAATAGCAGGAGGGGCTACGACATCGAAGCGTTTTTGCAGTGCCAAGTCATGTTCATTTTGGTCCGTGACATCGACTTTTAAAAAGACTGTATTACCCAAGATTTTGATGGATTCAGGGTCTCTGAAAGTGGTTTTTTCCATTGTATGGCAATAAGTACACCAATCGGCATAGAAGTCTAGCATCACAGGGCGTTGTTGTGCTGTCGCTTGTTGCAGTGCAGTTTCTAGCTCGGTAACGCTTTGGATGCGTTGAAACGAGATGGCGACTTCAGTGGCTTGACCAGACGTTATGCCTACGGAAAAAACCCCTTTCAGTGGTTGCAGCAAGTTTGTGCTACCAGCGGCTAAACCGAGCAAGATTAATGCGCCATAAAATAGTTGCAGCATACCCGTGCTTTTCCAGAAGCGTCCCCAGCCTCCGGCATCTTCGTCAACTTTTTCCAGTGCCCCCATGTAAACACCGGATGAAACTAACAGAATGCCGGTAAGCGCCATCGTGACTTCGATAGAAACGATACGGCTGAGCATGTAAATCGCCACACCTAGCATAATAATGCCAAAGAGTGCTTTGACGGTATCCATCCAAATGCCAGCGCGTGGCAATAGATGCCCGGCAGACGTGCCAATGAGAATTAAGGGTACACCGATGCCCATTCCCAGGGAGAATAAAGCAGCCGCGCCTAACCAGGCATTATGGCTTTGGGTGATAAACGTTAAAATACCGGCAATCGCTGGACCAGCGCAGGGACCAACAATCAAGGTTGAGAGAAAGCCCATAATGGCAGCGCCAACAAAACTACCGCTTTCTTGTTTATTACTGAGGTCATTTAAACGGCTTTGTAAACTATTGGGTAATTGTAAGTCGTAAAAGCCAAACATGGAGAGGGCGAGAGCGACAAAGAGTGCACTCATTAAACCGATGGCAATAGGGTGTTGCAGCACCGCTTGGAGGTTTTGCCCAAAATACCCAAAGACAAAACCAATAATCGCATAAGCGAGGGCACTTGAAACAACATAGGTAACGGAAAGCCATAAGGCTTTACTAGAAGAGGTATTGCCAGAACCCGCAATGATGCCAGAAAGAATGGGAACCATCGGGAAAATACACGGGGTAAAAGCCAGTAATAAGCCTAACCCAAAAGTAATCGCCATGATTTGTAGAAACGAGCTATCTTCAAGGCGTTGCGTTAATGCATCTTGTTGATTAAGCGGAGCTTGAGTAGCGGAATCGTTTTTAGTGCCAGTGAGTGGTTTTGCATCTGCCAAACCAGTTAGCGTCAATTCACTGCTCTGTTTGACCGGTGGGTAGCAAATACCTGTGCTATCGGAACAACCTTGGTATTCGGTTTCCACCACCAGTTTTTGCAGACCAGTCGATTGCAGTATCGGGATTTTGACATCAATATCTTCACCGTAGACTTCTATCTTACCAAAGTACTCATCGTCAACGATTTTACCTGTCGGAAAAATAGGTGAGCCAAGCGTGACACCTTGGGGTTCTTTAACCGTGAATTGAATTTTAGGTCGATATAAATGATGGTCTGGCTGGATAGTCCAATGCGCATTTAACATGCCTTTATCGAGTGCAGTGAGTTCAAATACGAATGCCTGCTCGACGGGAATGGCACTGCCAGCTTTGGGTTTCTGAGCCTGTTTAATAATGTTGGTCAGTGCTGTATCGGAAGCCGGTGTCTCTGTCTTGGCTACCGGTGGTGCGGTTTTATCAGTGGTATTATCTAGCGCAGCTAATTGTAATTTAGCGGTTTTTCTCTGAGGGGGGTAGCATAAACCCGCATCGGCACACCCCTGATATTTGACTTTCAGTGCCAGTTCCAGCGCTTGTGAAGCGGTTTGACCACGCTCGACCGGAATCTCAATGGCTACCTGATTATGGTAAACCTCGGTCTGACCAAAATTAGGGTCGTTTTTACTTTCGCCAGTGGGAAATGCTGGGGCAGACAAGCTTAAGTTTGGCGTTTCTGCCTCAAACGTAAAGCGTTCACGATAAAGGTAATAGCCTTGGGCAATATCCCAAGTCGCTTTGATTTTATCAGGTGCAATGACTTCAGCCTTGAATTTGAAGGCTTGGTCTGGTGGCAGCAGGTCTTCCTGCTTGAGTGCATGAGCTTGCAGCGAAGCTACCAGCAACAGCAGGAAGCAGAGTAGTTTTCTCATTGTTGGTCGCTCTCTAACCCGCACACGAGGGATAGGCTGTTAACCTGATCCGGCAGGAATCTCATTACAAGTATGCAATCCGTCATCTTTCAGTGTGGTGTAATTGAATTCGGGTAATAGTAGAGTAAATGTCAGAGATCGGCAAAATATCTTCGCACCATTTTGTACCATATTGAGTGTTTTTGTGGGTCGACAGGGATATGAGCCTAAAGTGGTCATCTGAAGTTGTGCTTTATGCAACAGGATGTTGTTTGAATGCAACACGTTGTGTGTGGATAAAACGAAAGCCTAAAGCGTTCAGGCTTTCGTCATGGTTTGCGCTATTGGCGATTATTCAGAAATCAAGCAGTCGTTTAAGTCACGACCGCTAGCGATCCATTCTTCAACCCAACCTGGTTTTCTACCGCGCCCGCTCCACGTTTGTTCTGAGTTATTGGGGTTGCTGTATTTTGCTTTAACAATACGTTTTTTAGCAGGGCGTGATTGGATGACTTCTATAACTTCTTCAAGTGTAAAGCCTGAACGCTCAACCATGTCTTCAATCGCTTCGCGTAAACTTAATAGCTCACCGTCACGGCGATTGGCAATCGCACTCTCAATACTGCCTTTGAGTTTTTCAAGTTCTAAAACACTGAGGTTGGAAATATCAACATTAGACATGAATAACACCTTTCCTTTTGCATTATGTTTAAAAAATATATTTTTATATATTCCCGTTATTTAATGAGTTTGTCAAGCAAGGTTTTTTATAAAAATAGACGTTAGTGTTTTAAATGGTACGGAGATGACCGGTGGTGGTTTCTTCTGTCAAAACGTAGTACGATTGGGATGGCTATTTTTTATCAGACAGGCGGCGTGGCAATTGTCAAGTAAATTGGCTATAATTAAGGGCATTATTTAATCATAATTATTATAGAAAGACCTGTTATTAGGGGGGATTTGATGCGATTTGTCGTTCCAATCCTGTCATTGGTTGCGTTGGCAGTCGTTTTTGTCTGGGTAGTGTCCAGCGGCCAGCTAAACAAGACGTCGATGGCAGATAAGTTGTCTGTGTTAACCAATCTTGTGCCTTATTTATTGTTCGGCATGTTTGTTGCGCAAGTCGCCGCCGTTTATCTGTTGGTGCGTTTTAGTCAGCGTGCTCCTGTGGTAACGGCACTGGCAGTACATGGTGCTGCGGTAGATGAGGTTAAAACTCCCCAAGAGCAGGTAAATACCGAGTGGGTATTGGATGCTTTGGCTGGGGGGGTGATTGTTGCTAACCAACAAGGCATCATTACTTATATGAACACCAGTGCAGAAAAGTTAACGCTGTGGCAGCGTGATAAAGTATTGGGTGAACATGTTAGCAATGTATTGAAGTTAGAAGATTTACAAGGTAATCCATTGGGTGAAAAAGCTTTTGAAACCAATATGTTTCATCCTAATTATCCGCTGCAATTTGGGCAGGTGAAGCTCTACCCGCGTATTGGTGAAGAGCGTTTCGTCGAATTAAACACGACCTGTATTCTCGAAAATTGTAAGGCAATTGTATTTATTTTTCGCGATGTTACTGCTGATCGGAAAGTCATTAACCGTTTGTACCGTCAGGCATCGCGTGATGCCTTAACGGATTTGATGAATCGCACCAGTTTTGAACAGTATGTGGAACAACTGGCGCATGATACCTCAGCGTTGACCCGTAGCCATGTGTTAGCCAGCGTGGATTTGGATAATTTCAAAATTATCAATGATACCTGTGGGCATTTAGCCGGGGATGAATTGCTTAAGCAGGTTGCGCAGATTTTCCGGCGCTCAGTGCGGGTTTCCGATAAAGTGGCGCGTATTGGCGGGGATGAGTTTGCTGTATTTTTAGAGGGTTGCGGCTTGGAAAAAGGTCGTAGCATTATGGAGTCCATTTTAACGGAATTGCGCAATTTCCGCTTTAGTTGGGAAGGTAAGGTATTTTCTATTGGTGCGAGTGTTGGCTTACTTGAGTTTATGCCAGCCTCCAATCTTCAGATTAAGCAGTTGTTTTCAGATGCGGATAAGGCTTGTTATACCGCTAAAGCCTTGGGGCGTAACCAAGTCTTTGTTCATGCAGAAGAGAAGCGTGAACAAATGTCTAACCAAAGGGTGCATGACTGGAGTAGGTTATTAAAAGATGCTTTGCGTGAAGACCGTTTCATTCTGTTTGCTCAACCAGTAGTGCCGTTGCATTCGGAGCGTCATCAACGTTTTCGCCAATACGAAATCTTGTTGCGTTTACCGTTTCGACAAGCATTGTTGAATCCTGGTAGCTTTTTGCCGGTGGCTGACCGTCTGGATTTGATGACGAGTATCGACCGTTGGATTATTCGTAAGGCGTTGGAAATGTTAGCGGGTTGTCGCCATGATAACGCTAATGGCTCCCCCTGTGTAGAAATGCGCTTGATGATCAATTTGTCTGGTCAGTCGGTGCAAGATGCGCGTTTATTTCCGTATGTGGAGGAGCAGATCCAACAGTTCGGGATTGACCCCGGCATGATTTGTTTTGAGATTTCGGAATCGGTGGCAATCAGTAACTTTGTCCATGCAAAACGGGTGATGAATGCCTTGCACAGTTTGGGTTGCCATTTGGTGCTCGATGATTTTGGCAGTGGTTTTTCGTCGCTCAGCTATTTGCGTGAATTGCCGCTCAGTTACCTCAAAATCGACGGCAATTTCGTGCATAACTTGGTTTCCAGCCCGGTGGATGCTGCAATGGTCAAAGCCGTACACGAAGTGGGGCAGGTCATGAACTTGTTAACGATTGCGGAACTCGTGGAAGATGGTGAAACGTTGCAGCGTTTGCGTAAAATCGGCGTGGATTTCGCCCAAGGTTATTATTGCGGGCGACCTATTCCGTTGGTGCAATTGCGTCAACGTATCCAGGGTGAGCAGGCGCTCAACACAAAAGCTGCCTAAGTTGAATTGGTCTGATTTGGTGGGGTTGCCTTGAAAACACTACCTTCAGACCGATATAGTGACCATTATCAGTTTGAATGGAATTTTGTGTGATGCGTCGTTTTCCCGTGTTTTCTGTGCTGCTTTTGGTAATTCCATTCTTTGAGCTGTGGTTGCTCATTAAAGTTGGCAGTGCCATTGGTGCACTGACGACGATTTTGCTGTTAATTCTCTCTGGCTTCTTTGGGATGTATTTATTGCGTCACCAAGGGCTATCCTCGCTGGCAAAATTCCAACACGATATGCAGGCAGGGCAGCGTCCGGCGAAGTCTTTGCTGGAAGGTAGCATGATCTTGCTCAGCGGTTTGCTCTTCATCATCCCCGGTTTCTTCACCGATATATTGGGGTTGATCTTGTTGTTTCCGCCAACCCGTTACCTATTAGTCAACGCTGTGCTCAAGAACAGTGTGGTGTCTGCTTCGGGTTTTCAATACACCCAAACGTCGCGTACTGCTGGCTCTGACATTGAAGGCGAAGTCATTCACCGTACCGATGATACAAAAAATTCACTCGACCGCCCTTGACTTTGTTTGGTCCGCCCCTATTATTAGCACTCACTAGCATTGAGTGCTAACAACAACCCTAATGTCCTAATCCTATTGGTTTGAGGAGAATACTGACCATGAATATCCGTCCATTACATGACCGCGTTGTAGTACGCCGTATGGAAGAAGAGCGCAAAACTGCCAGCGGCATCATCATTCCTGACAATGCTACTGAAAAGCCTGATCGTGGCGAAGTCCTCGCGGTAGGCCCTGGCAAAGTTGGCGATGACAATGAGCGTATCGCGCTGCAAGTAAAAGTCGGTGACAAAGTTTTGTTCGGTAAATATGCCGGTACAGCAGTAAAAATGGATGGTCAAGAAGTCTTGATCATGCGCGAAGAAGATCTGCTGGCGATTATCGAAGGCTAATTTTAAGAGGATTATGAAATGAGTGCTAAAGAAGTACGTTTTGGTGATGACGCTCGCGTTCGCATGGTTCGCGGCATTAATGTTCTGGCAAACGCTGTAAAAGTAACCTTGGGTCCTAAAGGCCGTAACGTTGTATTGGAAAAATCGTTCGGCGCACCGACTGTGACCAAAGACGGCGTTTCCGTTGCCAAAGAAATCGAACTGGAAGACAAATTCGAGAACATGGGCGCACAGTTGGTTAAAGAAGTTTCTTCTAAAACTTCTGACGCGGCTGGTGACGGTACAACCACTGCAACCGTTCTGGCACAAGCTATCGTGCGTGAAGGCATGAAAGCGGTCACTGCGGGCATGAACCCAATGGATCTGAAACGCGGTATCGACAAAGCGGTTATCGCTGCGGTTGAGCAACTGCACAATATGTCTAAGCCTTGCGCTGACAGCAACGCGATTGCCCAAGTCGGTAGCATTTCTGCCAACTCTGATGAAGCCATTGGCAACATCATTGCCACTGCAATGGACAAAGTAGGCAAAGAAGGCGTTATCACCGTTGAAGAAGGCTCAGGTCTGGACAACGAACTGGACGTGGTTGAAGGGATGCAATTCGACCGTGGCTACCTCTCCCCATACTTTGTGAACAATCAACAAAGCATGTCGGCTGAACTGGAAAGCCCGTTCGTATTGTTGTACGACAAGAAAATTTCCAACATCCGTGAACTGCTGCCAGCCCTCGAAGGCGCGGCTAAAGCAGGCAAGCCACTGATGATTATCGCGGAAGACATCGAAGGCGAAGCACTGGCAACACTGGTTGTCAACAACATCCGTGGTATCGTGAAAGTGGCTGCGGTGAAAGCACCTGGCTTTGGCGACCGTCGTAAAGCCATGCTGCAAGACATCGCTATCCTGACTGGCGGCACGGTGATTTCTGAAGAAGTCGGTTTGGCGTTGGATAAAGTCACGCTGGACGATCTGGGTCAAGCCAAGCGCATCAACGTCAGCAAAGACAACACCACTATTATTGATGGCGCGGGTTCACCTGACGACATTAAAGCGCGTGTTGATCAAGTTCGTGCGCAAATTGAAACCACTTCATCCGACTACGACCGTGAAAAACTGCAAGAGCGCGTTGCCAAACTGGCAGGCGGCGTAGCCGTTATCAAAGTCGGCGCGGCGACTGAAGTCGAAATGAAAGAAAAGAAAGCCCGCGTAGAAGACGCACTGCACGCGACTCGCGCTGCGGTTGAAGAAGGCGTTGTTCCTGGCGGCGGTGTTGCACTGGTTCGTGCCCTGCAAGGCATTGCTGGCTTGAAAGGTGACAACCACGAGCAAGACGTGGGCATCCAAATTGCCATGCGTGCAATGGAAGAGCCTCTGCGCCAAATCTGCGCTAACGCGGGTGACGAGCCATCTGTGGTGCTGAACGCGGTTAAAGCGGGCGAAGGCAACTACGGTTACAACGCACGTACTTCTGAGTACGGCGACATGATTGCAATGGGTATCCTTGACCCAACCAAAGTTACCCGTACTGCCTTGCAAAACGCAGCATCTGTTTCTGGTTTGATCATCACGACCGAAGCAATGGTGGCTGAACTGCCGAAGAAAGATGCGCCTGCCGCGCCAGACATGGGCGGCATGGGTGGTATGGGCGGCATGATGTAAGCTTAGGCTTAGTCTGCTTCTCGAAGAAAACCCCGCTTGTCGGGGTTTTCTAGCCAGCCAGATCAAACTAATCCCGATACAAGTAAGCTACCCAGCCCGCTAATCGCACGGCTGCATGGGTTTCAAGAGCAACGGCTAAACTCCTAAACCTTGCGGAATAATATCCGCATAAGCAAACCCATCCCGTTCAATAACCGCGCCAACACTCACCGGAATGGGTTTATTGAACATCGGACCAGCCACCACGACTGTGTGAATTTCACCGTTTTCGCCGCAAGGGTGACAGTCATCCGGGAAGCCTGCAATCACGTCTTTAGACCAACGTTTGCCAGCCAAGTTTGCAGGAAGTTTATTCAGGTCAACGCTGCTAATGTGGGCGTGTAATCCCGCAGCCAGCATGGTTTCAACCAAATATCGGGTACACATACCCCACAGTGGGAACAGCGGGCTAATGCCGCTGCCTTGCAATTGCCGTTCGCGGTATTGACGAATTTCACTCACGAACAAATCGCCAAATGCCATGCATTCCACGCGGTTACGTGCAGCGGTGGCAATGTACGTTTGCATCACGGCATCGTATTGCTCATTGCTGCATTCGTCTGGCAGTACCACCATTTCAATCGGTAAACCCGCTGCATCCGCTTGGCGATGTAACATTTCGATGCGGGTGTCATGCATAGAGGCGCGGTTGTGTTTCTGCTCAATCAAGGTAAACAGCCCAACCAACTCAACAGTGGGGTCTTGTTGCAGCAAGTGTAACGCCCAAGCACTGTCTTTGCCGCTGCTCCAACTGAGCACGGTTTTTCGTTTGATAAGCCGTCTGCGGTTGAGCATCAACGGTACTGCCGCAAATACCACCACTCAAAGCCGCGTTTCGCCCAATGGAATACGCGAGAATTCGGCAACATCAGGTTCTTTTGTTCGGTACGCGATACCAGCATTCCCTTGTTATTGGAATCGACGATACACATCAATTCAATCTTGAATGTAGCATCCGCAGCACTGCCATTCAGTTCTGCCAGCACATTTTTGGCGGCAGCTTCGGCTTGCAAGTCTGCCATGTGCGCTTGTTTCGGCATCCAGTCGGGGCCGGGGAAACTACCAGAATCGCCCGCAACATACACCTTGTCGAAACCTTCCACTTTGCAATGCTGGTTGGCTTTGAGCAAACCGCCCGCAGAACGGGGCAGGGTGGTGTTATCAAACCACAGATTACCCGTCATTCCCGGCATAAACAGAATCAAATCAGCCGCAAACTCGCCGCCTTCGGTCTTCACTTTGTCGGCTTCAAAGCCTTTCATTTTGTGACCGAGGTGGGTCTCAATGCCGCGTTTTTGCATTTCATCCAGCAAGCCTTTCACCGCTTTTTCACCCAAGCGGTTGCCGGGTTTGTCGGCAGGGCTGAAAAATACCAATTTGAATTTGTCACGGCGACCTTGTTGGCGCAGCAAAGTATCCGTGCCGAACAGGAACTCGAACATGGGTCCACCACGCATGGCACTTGGCTCATTCGGGTTGCCTGCAAAACCCATCGCAATCGTGCCGCCTTGCAAGGCATTCAAACGGTCGCGGATTTGTTCAGCCGCAGTAATGCCTTCACACGGTGTAATGGCATGTTCGATACCGGGAAGTTTTTTGATAAAACGCCCGCCAGAAGCAATGATCAGCGCGTCATTGGCGACTTCGCCGTTATCGGTTTCGACAATACGCCCGCCATCGCGCAAGCCGGTGACATTGCCCTTGTGAAAGGTCACGTTCATGCGGCTGAAGAAATTGCCTAACGGCACAATCAAGTCTTCACGTTTGCGGATGCCGCTGGGAATCCAGATAATCCCCGGCAAATAGTGCAACTCAGCACGCGGCGCAATCACCGTGATTGCCACATCTTTGTTATGTTTGCGCAATTCGCGTACTGAACTCAGGGCAGCAAAACCCGCCCCAATAATCGTAATTTTATTCATAGTCATTCCATATTATTTGGCGGGGGTTTTACGCGCGTTTCCAAGTAGTGCCGCCCGCGTTATCTTCCAGAAGCACGCCTTGGGCTTTAAGTTCGTCACGGATGCGGTCAGATTCCGCCCATTGTTTGGCTTTACGGGCATCTAGCCGTTGTTGAATGAGGGCTTCGATGCTGGCAGCGTCTAAACCGTCGGCACTGCTGCTACCTTGAAACCAGCTTTCGGGGTCATCTTGTAATAAACCGAGAATATTACCCAAGCGCTGCAACAAGGCTCCCAAACTGGCGGCAGTTGCATCACTTTGGGTTTTGCGAATGCGGTTAATATCGCTGGCTAATTCAAACAATACCGCCAGTGCTTCCGGGGTATTGAAATCGTCATCCATTGCCGCGACGAAGCGGTTTTCGTAGTCGGTATATGCCGCCGGAAACGCTTCCGGCAAACCACGAATCGCGGTATACAAACGTGACAGCGAGGCGTGTGCCGCATCCAACTGATCCGTGCCGTAATTCAACTGGCTACGGTAATGGCTATTGAGGATGAAAAAGCGAATATCTGCTGCTTTGTATTCACGCAACACTTCGCGGATGGTGAAAAAATTGTTCAATGACTTGGACATTTTCTCATCATTGACGCGGATAAAGCCGTTATGCATCCAGTAATTGACGTGTTTATGACCGATGCAGCCTTCACTTTGCGCAATTTCATTTTCATGGTGCGGGAACTGCAAATCGCTGCCGCCGCCGTGAATGTCGAAATGATCGCCCAGCAATTTCTGTGACATGGCGGAACATTCGATGTGCCAGCCGGGGCGACCTTGCCCCCACGGCGCATCCCATGCCGGTTCGCCGGGCTTGACGGCTTTCCACAGCACGAAATCGAGCGGGTCGTCTTTTACCTCGTCGACCGCGACCCGTTCGCCCGCGCGTAATTCGTCCAGCTTGCGCCCGGAAAGTTTGCCGTAGCCGTCAAATTTGGAGACATCGTAATACACATCGCCATTTTTGCCTTGGTACGCCATGCCTTTGTCGAGCAAGGTTTGAATCATTGCCAGCATTTCAGGCACATTACCGGTGGCGCGTGGTTCTGAGGTAGGGCGGCGTACATTGAGCGCGTCTTCGTCTTCGTGCATGGCGTCGATGAAACGTTGGGTCAACGCATCCATCGGCTCGTTATTTGCGGCGGCACGTTTGATGATCTTGTCATCAATGTCGGTAATATTGCGCACATAATCCACCGCGTAACCACTGGCTTTGAGGTAGCGGTATACCGTGTCGAATACCACCATGACCCGTGCATGACCGAGGTGACAATAGTCATACACCGTCATGCCGCACACGTACATGCGTACTTGACGCGGTTCAATGGGTTTGAAGACTTCTTTCTGGCGGGTCAGGCTATTGTAAATGTGCAACATGAGGGTTCTTCAGCAAGTTAATCAATCAGTTTAGTCAGGATACTAGCACCATTGCTCAGGGTTTTGTGAACCGGACAGCGGTCAGCAATATCCAGCAAACGTTCGCGCTGATCGTCGGTTAATTCCCCCACCAGTTGAATGTCGCGCACAAACACGCTTTGCTTGTTGGCATCGCGGCTGTGGCGTAACGTGACGATCACGTTTTCTACTGGCCATTTTTTGCGTTCAGCATACATGCGAATTGTCATGGCGGTGCAAGCGCCAAGCGCGGCTTTGAGGTATTGGTAGGGCGCGGCACCAAGGTCATCACCGCCGAGAGGCACGGGTTCGTCGGCAACCATTTGGTGCTTGCCTGCATTAATGTCACAGGTGTACGTGCCTTCGGTGTCACGCAGGCTGACGATGACGGTGTGAGGGTCTTTAGGTTGTGCGTCCATGTGTTTCCTTGTTGCAGGTCGATGCGTGTCAAGTAGGTGTCGGCTGGATAAGGTACAGGCGTTTCTGTGAACCGTAGCAAAAGGTTGCCGCCTGCCACATCCAGCCGACGGGTACATCTTCGGATGTTATCCCCATGAGGGGAAATTGCCATGCCTCAAATAGGGCATATTCCAGCACGATACTCATCTGGTCGGAATGGTAGCGGAAAGGTCGGCGGGCTGCCAGCTTGGCGCGTTATACTTAAGGCATCAAAACAGCGAGAGGGGAATATAGCATGAATAAAGCAATGCACGGGGCGGTGAGTTTACTGTTGTGTTTAGGCGGTGTTGCGGTAGTGTCTGCCAATGATTCGACGGCAGCGCTGGGGGCAGGTGGTTTGGTCTTTACCAAAACAGATGCGATTGCGATGGA
This sequence comes from uncultured Thiothrix sp., assembly GCA_964398375.1. Classification (GTDB taxonomy): domain Bacteria; phylum Pseudomonadota; class Gammaproteobacteria; order Thiotrichales; family Thiotrichaceae; genus Thiothrix. Next base: position 3,608 of record CAYNNA010000018.1, on the reverse strand, counting down.
ACAGGAAGATTTGTTCATCAGCGAAGACAAAATCCGGGTGGCTTATGTGTTTCGCAATACGAGTCAGCAGGACATTAATACGCGGGTAGCGTTTCCCGTGCCTGCATTCCCTGAAGAGCCGGAGATGGATATTGGGCTGGATGTGAAATCCAGTAACCCGATGGGTTTTTCCGTGCAGGTGGATGGCAAGAAAAAGGCGTTTGACACCGAGATCAAAAAGCATGACGGCACAGTGAACATGACTCACCATTGGATGCAAACCTTTCCAGCAGGTAAGCCCCTGAAGGTGGTACATGAATACCAGCCAGCAACCGGGGGCGAGGCGATGCTGTGGTTTCAGGATGAGGAGCGCAAAGCCAAAATCAGCAAATACTGTCTGGAGCCGGATTTCGTGAAGTGGCTGGACAAGACCAACCAGCCGGACAAGGGCGTGGTGCTTTCACCGCGCTATGTTGATTACATCCTGACCACTGGGGCGAACTGGAAAGGGGCAATTGGCAAGTTCCGCTTGACCGTGCAGAAAGAAAAGCCGGAAGACAAAATCAGCTTTTGCGGCACGGGTGTGAAGAAAGTGGATGCGCGGACGTTTGTCATGGAAAAAACGGATTTCACGCCGGAAGAGGATTTGGCGGTGATGTTTGTGCATCAGTACAAGTTAAGTGAATAAGCAGCTTGCGTGAATCACGTTCATCAGATCAACATAAAACCCCATTGGCACTTACCCCCGAATTGCTCTATGATGATTGCTGCAATGCACAAAATTAGCAGAAGGGGTAAACAAGCGTGTTTCACAGCATCTACATAGCCGGGGCAGAGCCTCACAGCGGTAAGTCCATCATTGTATTGGGGATGATGGAAATGCTTCGCGCCATGACACCGAAAGTGGGTTTCTTTCGCCCCGTGATTCCCGAAAACAACGGGCGTGACCCGCTGATTCACCTGATTTCCAAGCGTTATGGGCTGGATATGGTCAGCAGCGAACTCTATGGCTGCACCGAAGATGTGGCTCGCAAAATGGTGGCGGCAGGCAATCACGACGAACTTCTCAAGCTTATCCTCGCCAAATACCGTGCCGTACAAGAAAAAATGGACATTGTGGTGTGCGCTGGAACAGACTTTTCTGGGGCAAACACGGCGCTGGAGCTGGATTTCAACGCCAGTCTCGCCAATCACTTCGGCTGCTTGTTTATGCCGATTGTCAAGGGTCAAGGGCGCACAGCGGGTGAGATTGCCGATGCGGCGCGCATGTTGGAAGAGCATCTGGAGGCTGGGCAGCATTGCGAATTGCTGGCGGCTTTTGCTAATCGCGTACCACCGGCTGAAGTGGATGAGTTGTCGGTGTTGTTGAAAGATTCGCGCTTCCCGTTTTACATCTTGCCTGAAAAAAGTTCGTTGGAACGCCCGACAGTGGGTGAAATTGCCCGCGCCCTGCATTTAGATTGCCTTTATGGCACGCCACAGTCGATGAACCATGAGGTGTCGCGCTACAAAGTGGCAGCGATGCAGGTGCAGGATTTCCTTGACCACCTGGAAAATTGCACACTGATTATTACGCCAGGTGACCGCTCCGACATTATTCTTGGCAGCTTGGCGGCGGATTCTTCCAGCAACTACCCGCTGATTGCGGGGTTGGTGCTAACGGGGGGGCAACAACCCGCCCCACAAGTCAGCAAGTTGCTGGAGGGTATGAATCCCTTGCGTCTCCCCATTTTGTCTTCACCGCTGGATACGTTCGAGACAGCACTGAAAGTGAATGGGGTGGAAGGCAGTATTTTACCTTCTGACGAACGCAAGATTGCGGTGGCGTTGGGGTTGATGGAATCGTGCGTGGATATGCACCAGTTGCGCCAATTGATCATCCAGAATGTGGGGCAGCGTATGACCCCGCTAATGTTTGAATACGAACTTATCCAGCGTGCCAAGACGCAGCGTAAGCACATTGTGTTGCCAGAAAGCAATGACGAGCGGGTGTTACGGGCAGCAGAAATTCTGTCCTTGCGTGATGTGGTGAAAGTGAGCTTGCTGGGGGTTGAAGCCGATGTCCGCGCTAAAGCTTCACATCTGGGGCTGAAATTGCGTGATGTGGCTATTATCGACCCACGCCGGTCGCCGTTGCGTCAGGAATTTGCCGACGCTTACTTCGAGCTGCGCAAGCATAAGTGTCTTGCGCCAGATTTTGCGTGGGATACGATGGCGGATGTGAGTTATTTCGGCACGATGATGGTGCAGTTGGGCTATGCCGACGGCATGGTGTCCGGTGCGGCGCATACGACCCACGATTCGCCCCGCGTTTGAAATCATTAAAACCAAACCGGGGTGTTCACTGGTTTCCAGCGTGTTTTTTATGTGCTTGGAAGATCGGGTGTTGGTGTATGGCGATTGTGCGGTTAATCCTAATCCGAATGCGGAGCAATTGGCGGACATTGCGGTAACATCTGCCGATACGGCGCGAATGTTTGGGATTGAACCACGCACGGCGTTGCTGTCGTATTCATCGGGTGAATCCGGTAAGGGCGATGATGTTGAAATGGTGCGCACGGCGGTGCAGCTTGCTCGTGCGCGTCGCCCTGAGCTGAAGCTTGATGGCCCGATGCAATACGATGCGGCGGTGGATGCTGAGGTGGGTAGTTCCAAAATGCCGAACAGTGATGTTGCAGGTAAAGCGACGGTGTTTATTTTCCCTGACCTGAATACCGGCAATAACACCTACAAAGCGGTGCAACGTTCTGCCAATGCGGTGGCGATTGGTCCGGTGTTGCAGGGTTTGAACAAGCCGGTGAATGACCTCAGTCGGGGCTGCACGGTGACGGATATTGTGAATACCGTGGTGATTACCGCGATTCAGGCGCAACAGGAGAGTGCAGCGTGAAGATATTGGTGCTGAATGCAGGCAGTTCGTCGCTTAAATACCAAGTGTTCGATATGGAAAATCAGCAAGTGCTGGTTGGCGGTTTGTTGGATCGCATTGGTGAAGCGGGTGGTGAGATTGCCTCTCATCAGGAGGCACTAGCGCGAATCGTGCAACATTTACAGTTTGTAGGCATTGTGGGAATTGATGCCATTGGGCATCGCGTGGTGCATGGTGGTGAATATTTTAAGCAACCGGCGCTGATTGATGCGGCAGTAATGGCGGCGATTCGGGCGATGATTCCGCTGGCTCCGTTGCACAATCCGGCTAATTTGGCAGGGATTGAGGTATCGCAAGCGCTATTTCCGAATGTGCCGCAAGTAGCGGTGTTTGATACAGCATTTCATCAGACCATGCCGCCAGTGGCGTTTCGTTATGCAGTGCCTGCTGAATTGTATGCGCAGCATAAGGTGCGGCGTTATGGTTTTCACGGTACGTCGCACCATTACGTGGCGCAACAGGCGGCGGCGTATTTGCAGCGCGATGTGGTCGACCTTAACCTGATTACCTTGCATTTGGGGAATGGGTGCAGTGCGACGGCAATTGCTAAGGGCAAAAGCGTCGATACGTCAATGGGTATGACCCCGATGGAAGGCTTGGTGATGGGGACGCGCTGCGGTGATATTGACCCAGCCCTGCATTTTTACTTACAACGCGAAACGGGTTTGTCACCGGATGATGTGGAAAGCCTGTTCAATAA
>CAYNNA010000017.1:0-32629 GCA_964398375.1 uncultured Thiothrix sp. | reverse complement strand
CTCGGATTTATTTGGCGATGTCTTCGACGTGCTAGAATGACCGCTTACATTAAAAAGTGGCTTGATAATGCAAAGCATGATGAGAAATACATTTCTGAATGGTCTAAGTTAATTAATAAATTATCATATGGTGGAAGCAGTTGGCCGCGCGTGTATCCAAGTGCTTATAAATATCCACAGGAGATGACTTGCCAATTTACATCTGAAAGCGAGAAAAATATATTTAATTTGGCAATTGGTAATCTTGAAGCCTTTCATAGTAAATATAGACGTTTCTATCGGGTAGGTGGAGAGCATACATCTTATGCCTCTGAGTTTTGTAAGAAAGAAAATATAGAATTAAAATTTTCAGAGATAACTAACGAAGATTCCAGTAAAAGAAATAGATGTATAGAATCTATACTTAATCATTGTCCTGATTATTGGCCGCGACTCATAGAATGGGCATCACATCATGATAATGAGTTACATAACCAGCTAACTATCTTACATGGCATCAATAAGTGCAAATCTGAATACATTAACGATGCATTATCTCTTCTGGGAAGTCCACAATTTAAGTGGAGAAATATTCTTGTAAAAGAAATTGAAAAATTTCCAGAATGTCTGGAGGAATTAAGATCACTGGCATTACATGATTATGATTTCTTAAGAATATTACGTAGAAGTCAAAACCATCATGGCTACTATTCTTACGAATGGTTTGAAAAATCCAAGACACTCCCTAAATATTCATCAATCAAAGAGGCTAACATGACAACTACCATTACTAATAACTTTCATGGAAGTATTACTCAAAATGGAAATGGTACTCTTACAGGTGATGTAACTAACCATAACTACAAAGCATCGCCTCAAACAGAGCTTTTACCCTTAATCCTAACCGAAGGAAAAACGGACTGGAAACACCTCGGAACGTGTCAAGCAAATTGAGACCAGTCTGTTAAAAAATAAAACTACAAACGGGCTTTTTTGGCAGCCGATAATGTAGGGAAATTCACGGCTATGTTTTCATCCGTTTCGTCAGGGTGTGCTGGATTAATCCACACCTCTTTGGGTGGCAACTTAACGACGGGCGCACCGTTAATGAAACGTTTCGGGTGGGTTTCATAAGCGGTTTGCAGTGCCGTTTGGCGGCAGATAGCCACGTCGCCCACGCGATTCGTGAACACTTGTTCCGGGGTGAAGTAAGCCAAGCCACTGTGTTGGTGGTCGAAGTTGTACCACTCCACGTAGTCGGCAAACCATTCGCGTGCGTGGCTGACACTGACAAAGCGTCCGGGGTAATCGGGTTGTTGCTTGCAGGTTTTGAACTGGCTTTCGCTGAACGGGTTGTCGTTGCTAACCCGTGGGCGGCTGTGGCTACAGGTGATTTCCAGTTCTGCCATGAGGTCGAGGTAGCCGTGAGCCGTCATGGGTGCACCCCGGTCTTGGTGCAGGGTGAGTTCCCCCAAGCCAATGCGGTAACGGGTGCTGGCTTCCTGCATCAGTTGTTTGGCAAGGTGACTGTTTTCCTTGCGGGAGACCATCCAGGCGACGATGAAGCGGCTGTACAAGTCCAGCACCACGTACAGTGACAGGTAAACCCCGCGCTGTTCAGTCGCTAATTTCGTGATGTCCCACGTCCACACTTCATTGGGGCGGGTGGCTCGCAGGCGCGGCATGGCGTGCGTTTGAGGTTGACGTTGGGGACGGCGTTCCCCGGTTTGCCGGGCTTTGCGCAGGATGCGGTACATGGTGCTGATAGAACAGTAATAAATGCCTTCACTCAATAACGTGGCATACACTTCAGCCGGTGGTTGGTCAGCAAAGCGTTCACTGTGGAGGACAGTTAGCACCTGTTCCTGCTCGGCGGCACTCAGGGCGTTGTCTGGGATAGCGCGAACTGTAACAGCGGTTTCAACGGCAGCGGTGGTTTCCGCCTGCGGTGACGGTTCATCAGACACCGACACATCGTCAGATGCTGCGTCGTTTGCCGCCACTTCAACCGTAGTCTGATTGGTGCTGTAGCGGTAATAGCTGGCACGGGATAACGCCAACGCAGCACAACCTGCACGGACGGAGACAGCCGGGGGACGGCTTTCCAGTAGGATACTCATGAGCGGCTCACGTTGTTCAGGTGATCCAATAGCGAGAAGGCTTTTTTTTGGAGTTCCAATAAGCCTTCCGCCACATGCAGGCGTTGCTCCAGCTTGGCGTTTTCGCGTTGCAGGGCATCAATCGCTTTGTCTTTACTGTCTTTTGACGGTTTGCGTCCCACCGTGGCGTTCTCCAAACCCACGTCGCCCGCCGTTGCCAATTGATTACGCCATGTTTGCAGTTGGGCACTATAAATCTTCTCACGGCGTAGCAGTTCGCCTAATTCACCGTGGGCGCAAGCATCGGCTTCAGCAAGGATTCGTTTCTTGTCTGCTGCACTGAAATAGCGGTAGGTGCGCTTTTCATGACGTGGGTTCGGCATCACGTGGTTGTCTGGTAATTCACTGGTTGGTTTTGGCATCGTCTTGCCTCCTGTGTCTTGATCCGATTCTACATTTATTTCGCTATCGGGGTGGTCTCAGAGGAGCTTGACACATAGGACCTTGAGTTTGCGCTATCAAAGCTACAGACTCAAGGCATATTTACTTCACTGGAAGTAGATTTTAGTAAATTCTTAGGAAGCATGGGCGCTCCAGAACTAATGAAACATTGTGAAGATGCTTTAGCGCGAACTCCTCAAAACCGCTTGCACATAGGAATATTTGATCGCGACAGAGAGGATATTAATAAAAAATTCAGGATAGATAGCCAAAGAGAGAAGCCGTTTTTTAACCGAGGAAATAGCGTTTACATCTTAAGAATTCCAAGGATAATTGAGTCTCAGGATGACATAGCAATTGAAAATTACTACTCAGATACCGACTTAGAACGTGCCGACTCGCACGGAAGAAAGTTACGCCGTAGTAGTTACAAAGTAATTGAAGCCCAGAATCCGTCCGACTTGAGTAAAGAAAATTTTGCTGAATTAATAAGGAATGAAGTAGAAGGCTTTAAAGACGTTGACGTAAGCAACTTCGCCAAAATCTTTGAACTCATTAAAACCATCATCGCGGAGGCAAAAAAACCAAAATGAAGCAACCACTTCATAATGGCAAAAACACTCTTACTCCCCCTCGCCCCTTGAGGGAGAGGGGGCTAGGGGGTGAGGGGTCTCTTCGCCTCCCCATTCCTCCCGACCTCCACCAAAGAATGATTGAGTGCGCCCGCGATTTCCGTAAAATCCCCACACCCAGCGAAGCACTGTTGTGGCAAGCCCTACGCAATCGCCAAATCGCCGGTTACAAATTTCGTCGCCAACAACCTATTGGAGCCTTTGTCGTGGACTTCTTCTGTGCCGAAAAAAGCCTAATCGTCGAAGTCGACGGCGCAATCCACGCCACCCAAGTAGAACGCGACCAAGAACGCCAGCACCTGCTCGAATGCTGCGGCTACCACTTCCTACGCTTCACCGCCACCCAAGTAGAACAAAATCTACCAGCAGTCATCACCACCATCAAATCCACACTCTTATCCCCCTCTCCCCTTGAGGGAGAGGGGCTAGGGGTGAGGGGTACGCCGGAGGCGAAACATGCCGAATGAACTCCTCCTCCTAATCCCCGGTCTTCCCTTCCTTGCCGCCCTCTGGATTATCCTCGGCTTCATTGTCGGCTGGAACCGTGGCGAAAAAGGTGAACGTGAAACGGCTTTCGTTGCGGTCACTGCCAACACCCTGAGCCTGCTGATGATGCTAGGGTTGGCGGTGTACGATTTCACCCACGGCGCACCGGGTTATGTTGCGTTATTTCCTTGGCTGCAAAGCGGTACGTATCAGGTGTTCTTCAGCCTGATGCTGGATACCCTAAGCCTGAGTTTTGGGGTAGTGATTGCAACCATCAACTTGCTGGCGGTGCGCTTTGCCGTCAATTACCTGCACCGTGAAGCCGGTTTCCAACGGTTTTTCATTGTGATGTCGCTGTTTTCCTGCGCGATGTTGCTGATTGTGTTGTCGGGCAGTGCCTTGCTGGGCTTTATTGGCTGGGAAATGGCAGGCATCAGCTCCTACATGCTGATTGCTTACGCATGGCAGCGCGAAACCGCGACCGAAGGGGCAACCCGTGCATTTGTCACCAACCGTTTCGGCGATACCGGCTATTTGTTCGGGATGTTCATTGCCTTTACCGCGCTGGGCAGTACCGAGTGGAATGTGTTGCTGCAAGATCATGCTGACGAAAATATTTCCGGCATGGTGCTGGGCATTATGACGCTGGGCTTTATGTTGGCGGCATTGGTGAAATCCTCGCAGTTTCCGTTCAGTGCTTGGCTTACCCGTGCGCTGGAAGGCCCGACCCCATCGAGTGCGGTGTTTTACGGCGCGGTCATGGTTCATGCGGGCATTTACCTGTTGCTGCGCCTTGAACCCTTGATCGAACAAGTGCCGCTGCTGGGTAACATCCTGCTGCTGGTTGGCAGCCTGACCGTCCTGTACGGCTGGCTGGGGGCGCAGGTGCAAACCGACATCAAAAGCTCCCTGATCTTTTCCACCCAACAGCAAACCGGTTTGATGCTGATTGCTATCGGCTTGGGCTGGTATACCGTTGCCGCGATTCACATGGGGCTGCACGCGATGTGGCGGGCGTATCAGTTCCTGCATTCGCCGTCCTTTCTGCAACAAACCGGTTGGCAGGCGGCAAAACCAGTCCCCACGTGGTTACGCAAACAGCATTGGCTGTATACCGCCGCTCTCCAGCGTTTCTGGTTGGTGCCGCTGGAAAACTGGTTGCTGGTGCGCCCGACCGAAGCACTGGCACGCGAGGCGCAAGCCTTCGATTCCCGCGTAGTCGACCGCATGACCGGCACGCCCTCACACAGCAATATGCTGACCACTTTGGCGGAACTGCAAGCCTTCCAGCAAGGCAAATTGCGTCTGGAAAGCGGCATTGGCAAAGGCTCAGGTGTACTCGGCAAGCTGATGCAGTGGGTCGCTGAACAAATGGAGTGGCTGGAAGACCGGCTCTTGTTGAAAAAAGGTGGCGGCGCACTGGGCGCACGCTTGCGCCAGTTAGGGGAAAACCTCGATCTGGTGGAAGAATTGCTCTCCCAGCCGCGCTACCTGATGGTATTGATAGCGGCAACCCTCGCCGTTATTTTGTAGGGACGGAACATGACATTTACTGAAATCCCTAGCCAAACCCCGTTATTGGGGATGCTGCAATTGCTACCGCTTATCACCGGGCTAATCCTAATCAAAGTACGCGGGGAAGCGGCGGTTGCCTTAGGGAGTATTGCCGCGCTCGCACAACTGTTGATGGCGGTGATGCTGTATATCCGTTTTGATACCCAGCAGCCTGCTGGGGTGATGCAGTTTGCTGAAAGTTTTCAGGTATTGGGGGCGTTTCACTACCATGCAGCCGTTGATGGCATTGGCGTGCTATTTGTGTTGCTGACCAGCTTGATCAGCTTGCTGAGTATTGTGTTTATTCTGGTGCGCCGCCTGCATGAAACCTCGATTCTGGCAGTGATGATGGTGATTCAGGCAATTATTACCAGCCAGTTTGTCACCGTGGATTTATTGTGGTTCACGCTAATGTCGGCATTGGAAGTGCTGCTGATTGCCTATATGACCAAACGCTGGCCGACTTTCCATGATGTTCAGCCCACACTGGCGCGTTACCTGCAATTCATGGCGGTGGGGATTGCCTTGCTGGTGTTTGGTACGCTGGTATTGGGCTGGAATTATGCCGATGCCAATGATGGACGCTGGAGTTTCAGCCTGTACGAATTGGCGCAATTGGGTTTTGCGCCGGGCAGTGTGGTGGCGACGCTGGTATTTTTCGCGCTGTTTTACGGGTTGGGGGTGCGGATTCCGTTATTCCCGCTGCATGGCTGGCTACCGAGTTTCATGCACCACGGCAATGTGGCGGTCGCCCCGATTTATTTGCTGGGTTTGAAAGTGGGCATTTACGGTTTGCTGCGCTTTGTGATGCCGATCGTGCCTCATGCGGTGTGGGAATGGCACGTGATTGCGGTGATTTTTGCCAGCACCGGGGTGTTCTATGCCGCATTTCTGGCGATGCGTGAGCGTAACTTGCGGCGTTTACTGGCGTTTGCGGTGGTCAGTCATACCGGGATTTTGACGATTGGCTTGTTTAGCCTGCACCACATGGCGTTTCAGGGAGCAATCCTGTTGGCGTTGAATTTTGGTCTGGCGATTTCAGGGCTAATCCTGATGACCGGGATGGTGTGGCAACGTACCCGCACAACCAATCTTGACAAACTGGGTGGCTTGTTCGATTACATTCCGGTGGTAGGTTTGGCGTTTTTGGTGGCAGGTTTGGCAGTGGTGGGGATGCCGGGAACACCGGGTTTTGATGCCGTGCATTTTGTGCTGGAAGGTTCGATCAAGCGTTTCGGGGCATTGGTGACAGTGGCAGCCGCCTTGGGTAACTTGGTGGCGGCTGGGTTTTTATTGCGCTCGTTTCAACTGGCGTTTTTGGCACAACCGGGGGGGAATACCAGCCGTTGGAATACCAGCCCCACCCATCCTGCGGAAACCCTCATGGCGGGTATTGTGATTACGGTAACGGTGGTCGCCGGTTTCTATTCCGCACCTTGGCTGGAATTAATTGAGCAGCCGGTCAATGGATTAAGCAGTTTATTTGCGGCGATGAGCGGCGATGCGCCCGCAGGAGGTCACTGATGGCAATCTTAACCAGTGTGGAATTTCCATTGCTGAGCCTGTTACTGCTGCTGTTGCCCTTGGGGGCGATATTGACGGCGGTGTTTCCGGGGCGTGAAGCACGCTGGGCAGCACTGACCACCGCTGTGCTGACGCTTGTGTTGACACTGGTGATTGTGGTGCAGTTCGATACCCAACAGGTAGGTTTCCAGCTCGTGGAAAAAAACCCCTGGATGGCGGATTTGGGCATCCATTACCTGCTGGGGGTGGATGGCTTGTCGATCCTGTTCCTGCCGTTTACCGCACTGCTGTTTATTGCGGTGATACTGGCATCTTGGAACGCGATTCGTACCTTACCGCGTTTGTATTTCGCGCTGCTGCTGGTGTTGGAATGCACCATTATGGGTATTTTCACGGCACTGGATACGATTCTGTTTTTCCTGTTCTGGGAACTGACACTGTTACCGTTGTTCTTCCTGATCAGTTTGTGGGGCAATGGAGCGAACCGGCGTTATGCAGGGGTGAAATACAGCTTGTTTATGCTGGCAGGGGGCTTGCCGCTGCTGATCGGCTTTGTGGTGCTGGCAATGCATAACCCCGGTGGCATGAGCTTTTCCTATATCGACTTGCTGCAAGGAAGCCGTGATTATGGGGTGCAGGTGACGGTGTTTTTCCTGTTGCTGCTGGGGTTTGGGGTGAAAATTCCGTTGTTCCCGCTGCATACGTGGCTGCCACTGGTCGCTCAGGAAGGCCCGGCAACCACCGTGGCATTGCTGACCGGTTTGAAGGTCGGCGCGTATGGTTTACTGCGGTTCACGTTGCCACTCGCACCGGATGCCGCCCGCGAATTCCAATGGGTGTTGGTCGGCTTAGGAATGATCGGCGTTCTGTATGGCGCAGTCGCGGCATTGAGCCAAACCAGTTTGCGGCGGATGTTGGCGTTTTCCTCGCTCAGCCACGTGGGGCTGGTGGTGCTGGGGATTGCGGCGTTCAGTGTACAGGGGGTGCAAGGGGCGGTGTTTCAGTTGCTGAATTTCACCGTGGTCGCGGGCGGTTTGTTTCTGATTACCGGTTTTTTGCATCAGCGCACCGGTTCGACCGAAGCGTTGAGCTTGGGCGGGGTAGCGAAATCCATGCCCTTGCTGGCATCGCTGTTCTTTTTCCTCGGTCTGGCGGGGATCGGGATGCCTGCGACCAGCGGTTTCCCTGCTGAATTCCTGCTGATTGTCAGTGTGTTGGCAACCCATACCGGAGCCGGACTGGTGGTGCTGTTTGTGGTGATTCTGGGGGCGGCGTATTTCCTCAATTTCTTCCGCAAGGCATTTTTAGGGGAAACCCGCCACGACATTATCCGTGATGCACCGGATTTAAAACCGCGTGAATTGGGAATATTGCTGGTACTAGTGATAGTGGTGCTGGTGTTCGGATTCTACCCTCAAGGGATTTTGGATGTGACGGAAACCAGCAGCCAGTATTGGGTGAGTTTGATGTTGCCCTGAGTTTGCTACACTGAGCAGTCGACATCAAAGCATGTGAGGAACCTTTCCAGCTTTATTAATGAATGGTCAACCAGCTAGCAACTCATCCCCCTCACACGGAACATGACAGCTAATGCAACGCCCTTCTCGTCGAATGCCGTCATCGCAATGTTTGGTTTGGTATCCCCTCCCGTCTCCACTATACTTGACGGCAGAATTTCACATAAGAAACGGAGCATTTCCCGTGTTGCAACGCTTGTACGCCCACAATTATAAATGCCTAGAGAACTTTGAGATGGTCACTAGGGATTTATCATCCGCACTGCTGATCGGAAAAAATGGTGTTGGAAAATCAACTATCCGCTCCGTTCTGGAGATTTTCCAGAAGATAGGGCGCGGTCAGAACAGAGTGAGGGGGTTGGTCGGCGCAAAAGATTTTGCCCACGGAAAAAAAGACACCCCCATCCGGCTTGAGCTGGAAGTGTTGCTTGACGAAAGAATCTACCATTACACCCTTGCTTTTGAATTGCCGCAGAACTTCAAAGAGTTCCGTATCTTTGAGGAAAAGCTGGCGGTTGATGGCAATGCCATTTATGCCAGAAAAGAAGCCAAAGTCACTCTCTATGCGGGGTCACGCAACAAAGAAGCCCAGTTTCTGGTTGATTGGCATCTGGTTGCCTTACCTGTCATTCAGGAGCAATCAACCGCTGACCCCATTCATATCTTCAAAAACTGGCTAAGGAATATGGTGATATTGTCCCCCATCCCCATGCTAATGAATGGCACATCGGCGGGTGAGACATTGGAGCCTGAACTGACAGGCGTAAATTTCGGGGAATGGTTTTCAGGCGTTTTGTCGAGTTACCCAGCAGCCTACACCACTGCTTATGAATACCTGAAAGATGTCATGCCTGACATACAAGACATCCAGAACAAACTGATTGGCGAAGATGCCAAAAGCATGGTCATCCAATTCAAAGCAAACAACACCAGCATTAAAGTCAGTTTTCGGGATTTGTCGGATGGTGAGAAATGCTTCTTTATTTGCGCCCTGATCCTAGCATCCAACAAATCCTACGGGCCGATTTTCTGCTTTTGGGATGAGCCAGACAATTACATTTCCTTGTCTGAAGTTGGTCATTTTATTGGAACATTACGTTCCTCATTCCAAGGCGGTAGCCAAATTCTGGTAACATCACATAATCCAGAAGCTATTCGTCGCTTTTCCAATGAAAATACATTTGTGTTAGACAGAAAAAGCCATCTGGAGCCTACCCGAATTAAATTGCTTGATGAAATACCAGTGCAGGGCGATTTAATTGACTCCCTGATTTGCGGCGATGTAGTGATATGAGCGTCAATGAAAATAAGCCGCATCTTTATGTATTGCCGGAAGATGATGCTAACCGCCAAATCATCAATGGCTTTGCCGGATGTATCCGTGACAGGTACAGCCGCTCATTTCAGGTTCTGCCCATCGCCAGAGGTTGGAGTAATGTGGTAGAAAAATTTGAAACCCAACATATCGCCAAAATGCGTAGAAACACCAATACACATTTAGCACTTGTCCTTGATTTTGATGATCGCTTGGGGGATTTCAGAAATCGCCTGAATGACATCAGGGCAATCATTCCAGATGACCTGAAAGATAGGGTTTTTATTTTTGGTGTTTTGTCTGAGCCGGAGAATCTACGCTCCTCAACCCGGAAAAGTTTTGAGAAATTGGGGGAAGCACTAGCCAAGGAATGCGCTATGGAACGGTATGAGCTATGGCGACATCGCCTATTGGTACACAACCAAAGTGAGTTGGACAGAATTCACCCTTTCATAAAGAGCAATATTCTACCCGATTAGTGCGAACCCTTTGCAGTACGCACTTTTCATGGTTACACAGAGTCATGGATGTTGTTTCGCGCATGTTGCCTTAATCGTCGTCGCCCAGCTCGCTATCCCAACCCTTGGCTTTTGCGTCGCTAAACGCATGACCGTGCAACTCGCTATGCCGCTGCTGCAATTCCGGTGGCAGGCGGCTCGGTAAATGCCCGTATTTCACCCATTCATTGTGGACTTTTTCGTACAGGTTTTGCAGCATCCCGGCATTCCAGCCCGCACATTGCTCGGTTTCCGGCAGTAAACCAAATACCCAAGCATCGCGGATCAACCGCCCGACCGGACTCATGCCAAATTGTGAATCGTTATCCAAACCTTCGTATTTTCCGCTCATGGTATTCCTGCCTGTATTAATGTGTAGCCCGTGAATTGATATTGGCAACGGCTTGTTCCGCCGCACTTAGGGCTTGTGCCATTTCCGCCTCACTGCCCATCATAATCAGTCGCCCGAATGCGCCATAGGCTTTGACATCGACCAAGGTGACGTGGGCAGCTTTTTCGGCTTCGTTGGCAACGTAAACGATATAACCGGCGGGTTCGGTTTCAAAAATAAACATGCTTTTGCCCGGTTGCAGCATCGAGCCGTGGCGCATTTGCCGGTTGATCAGGGTGGCGTGGTCGGGAGTAATGGCGCGAATGATTTCTTTCCAAGCAACGCGGCACGCCATGCGGCTTTCGACATCGGCATAAATTTCGCGCAAGACCGCTTCACCCGCTGCGGTGACTTCACTTTGGTTGCGGTAGTGAACCTCCATTGAGCCAAAGGCACGCTCCACCACCTGTTGACCGAGGCGTACATTGCTGGCTTTGAGGGCAATGTCGCTAAGCCGGTGGACTGCCATGCCCGGTGCGACTTCAATCCACAAACAGGCATCACCGGGAATCGGCAAGAACCCCTGTGAAGAGGTTCCCAGATAGGAGGCAAGCTGGGGTTGCAGTGAGTCAATGAAGGAATACACACGTAAGGTCACATTATTCATCGGTATCAGGCTCAAGTGTTAGGGGCAGTCAGCGACATCAGTTTCGGGTAATCGACCGGTAAGTGTAAACGATTACTGTGGTTAGTGCTTTCCCAAATTCGCGCACCGTCTTGCACTAGAAAATCGAGAAAGCGCTTAGAGGTATTGGAGAGTTTTTTACCTCTCAGATGCACGGCATACCATTGGCGCATCATCGGGAAGTGTTGCACATCCAGCACGGTCAGCAAGTCCGCTTCCAGTTCCAGCCGCAGGTTGTGCAATGATAAAACCGAGATGCCCAAGCCCGCCATCACCGCCTGCTTGATAGCTTCGCTACTGCCAAGTTCCATGTAAGTATTGGCTTCCAAGCCGTGTTCGGCAAACAAACGGATGCGGGCAGCGCGTGTGCCTGAGCCTTCCTCCCGTGATAGAAAGCGTTCCTGTGCAATGCGCTCCAGCGTGATACTTTGCTCGCCAGCCAAGGGATGGTTGGGTGGGGCAATCACCACAATGGGATTGTGCAGGAAGGACTCTGCGGTCAGGTCGAGGTTATTGTTGTTTGGAACAGTACCCATGATCACCAAGTCATCGAGATTGTCTTCCAGACGCCGGATGACATTGGCGCGGTTGGTAATGGTCAGGCGCGGCTCCACCCGTGGGTAATCCTTGAGGAAAGCACCCAGCAAGTGCGGCATGAAATATTCGGCAGTGGTCGTGGCACAAACATTCAAGGGGCCTTTGACACCCTCTTCCATGCCAATCATGTCTTCGTTAAGTACCCGCAAGCGATCTAGGACATCGCGCGTTGCCTCAAACAGTTCACGTCCGGCTTCGGTGAGGAACAAACGCTTGCCAATTTGCTCACTCAGGGGGATGCCGACACTTTCCTCCAACCGCTTGATTTGAATAGAGACCGCCGGTTGGGTCAAGTGCAATTCTTCCGCTGCACGGGTAAAGGACAAGTGTTTCCCTACGCTATAAAACAGGCGCAACTGGTGCAAGGTGATATGGCGCAGATTCATCATTAATTCCGTTTTATCGAAGGCATTTACATTTACCAAGGTTAATCCAACTAATATTAACGATTAACTTCAGTTCATTGTCAAGATAATTTATACTCCACCGCAATACTGAAGTTAGCCAAGAGAAAATGCCGTCATGAGCTTAGAACCTGTCGTCCTGTTTTTCGTACTGGGTCTTGCTGCGGGATTATTGCGCTCTGATCTGAAAATTCCCGGCAGTATTTACGACGCCCTTTCCATCTACCTGCTGTTGGCTATTGGGCTGAAAGGCGGGGTCAAACTGGCGGAGCAAGCCACGCCGGGGATGTTGCTGGATGGCGTGTTGATTATCGGTGCAGCCATCCTGATACCGTTGGTGGCTTTTCCGATTTTGCGTTACCTCGGTAAGTTGAAACGTGCGGATGCGGCTTCGATTGCGGCACACTATGGTTCGGTCAGTGTGGTGACATTCTCTATCGGGGTGGCATTTCTGGCACAAGCGGCGCAAGAATACGAAGGCTACCTGATTGTATTTCTGGTATTACTGGAAGTACCTGCCTTGGTGATCGGGGTGATATTGGCTCGCTATGGCGCAGGGCAGGTGCGTTGGGGACGGATGTTGCATGAAGTTTTTTTCGGCAAGAGTATTTTTCTGCTGTTAGGTGGGATGATTATTGGCTATGTCGCCGGGCCTCAAGGCATTGCGCCACTGGATAAAGTGTTTTTTGATTTGTTCAAAGGTGCGTTAGCGATCTTTTTGCTGGAAATGGGGTTAGTAGCCGCCGGTAGACTAGCCGATTTACGTGCTTATGGGGTATTTTTAATAGGCTTTGGGATTGTGATGCCGCTATTGTCTGCTTCATTAGGTACAGCAGTGGGCTGGATGTTGGGTTTATCGGTCGGTGGGACGATGTTGTTGGCGGCGTTGTATGCCAGTGCGTCTTACATTGCTGCACCTGCCGCCATGCGGATTGCTGTCCCGGAAGCGAACCCCGGATTATCTATCGGTGCGGCACTGGGTGTGACCTTTCCGTTCAATATTCTGATAGGAATCCCCCTGTATTACTGGATGGCACAAACCATCCATCAGATTGGAGCGTAAAACGTGCCTGACCAAAATCAACGGTTGCTGACCATTGTGTGTGAATCCATGCTGGAAGCCTTCCTACAAGAAGAATTGCCCCGTTTAGGGGCAAGCGGCTATACGGTGACAGATGCCCGTGGCGCGGGTCGGCATGGGCGGCGTGGTGGTGCATGGGCAAAAGAGAGCAATATCAAGGTCGATATTGTCTGTGATGCCGAGGTTGCCCAGCGAGTGGTGGAACACATAAACCGCGAATACAAACAGCATTATGCGCTGGTGATGTATTCGACGGATGCCACGATGCATTGTGTGTAATTATTTTTGAATTTGAGGAATAAGTGTGATGAGTTTTCAAGCTGAACAATACACTATCAAACGTGAGCCGTTTTATCGCTCTGTTGCTAATGAGGTGGAGTTATTTGATGCAGCATACAGTGCACGGATGCCGGTCATGCTGAAAGGTCCGACAGGTTGTGGCAAGTCCCGCTTTGTGGAATACATGGCATACCGCTTGGGACGCCCCCTGATCACAGTGGCTTGTAACGAAGACATGACTGCCTCTGATTTGGTCGGGCGTTTCCTCTTGGACAAAGACGGCACGAAATGGCAAGACGGCCCGCTAACACTGGCAGCGCGAATGGGAGCAATCTGCTATTTAGATGAAGTGGTCGAAGCCCGTCAGGATACTACCGTGGTTATCCACCCACTCACTGACCATCGCCGCCAATTGCCGTTGGATAAAAAAGGTGAAATGGTCGAAGCTCACCCCGATTTCCAGATAGTGATTTCCTACAACCCCGGCTACCAAAGCCTGATGAAGGATTTGAAACAATCCACCAAGCAACGTTTTGCCGCACTGGATTTTGACTACCCTGAAGCCGCCACCGAAACCGACATCGTGGCGCGAGAAACCGGCGTGGATACTAAAACGGCGGAAAAACTGGTACAAATTGCTCACCGTGCACGTAACCTCAAAGGTCACGGCTTGGATGAAGGTATTTCCACCCGCTTGCTGGTATACGCTGGGCAGTTGATCGTGAAAGGGGTGAACCCACTGGCAGCGTGTTCCATGACGCTGGTGCGCCCATTGACCGATGACCCGGATATGCGTGATACCTTGGATGCTGCGGTCAATACTTTCTTTGGTTGAGAAATAACCTTCAGGCAAAAAGGTTTCCTACAAAAACACTAACGTGATCCGCAAAATACGGTATTCAGTGGCGGATTCTGCCCCTGAATACTGTTAAGTGTATTGGTTAGGAGAACGGCAGTGATGAGTGTTGTTGGTCATGATATTGCTGCTGCCTGTCAGGCAGTGCAACAGGGTAAGGTTATTGCTTACCCAACAGAGGCGGTGTTTGGCTTAGGCTGTGACCCTGCCAATCTTGAGGCTGTACAGCGTATTCTTACGCTTAAACAACGCCCTGCACACAAAGGGCTTATTCTGATTGCTGCTGATTTGCAACAGCTTGAGCCGTGGTTATTGCCGCTCGAAGCGGTGTTACTGCAACAAATTTTACCAACTTGGCCGGGGGCGGTGACTTGGTTGTTACCAGTACGCCCTGAGGTTTCCCCGCTCATTCGGGGTGAACATGACACACTGGCGGTGCGGGTCACAGCGCATCCTGTTTGTCGGGAGTTGTGCCAAGGTCTGGGGCATCCGCTCATTTCCACTAGTGCCAACCTGAATGGGCAAGAACCCGCCCGTAGCGTGACAGAAATCCTTCAGCAATTTGACCAGCAACTGGGGTTTGTTTTGGATGCTCCCTTGGGTGGTCAATTACAGCCAACCCAGATTCGTGACGGGCGTACTGGCGAGATTATCCGCCCCAGTTAATAACTCAGTTTTTATCCATGACCGGAGGTTAGTGAATGGCATGTGCTTTGTGTGGTAATACAGATGCGTTTGAAGCAGTGGCGCATGTTGATGCCAAATCGTCTGAACCTTTGCGGGTTTCTCTCTGTGGTCATTGTGGGTTGGTACAGCAGACGCCAATTCCATCGACACATGAACTAAGTATTTATTACTCGCATCATTATCGCCGCGATTATAAAAATACGTATGAACCAAAAGCGAAGCATGTTTATCGTGCGGGCAGAACAGCGATTCAGCGTATTAATTTTTTGAAGTCCGCCAATATAACCCAGGGAAGTCTCTTAGACATTGGTGCAGGTGGTGGAGAGTTTGTTTATTTGTCGGGGAAAAGTGGGTTTAGATCGCAAGGTGTTGAGCCGAACATTGGCTATTCAGAGTATGCTAAGCATGTCTACGAATGTGATGTAACAACGAGTGAGTTGACACATATTGAAGGAAAATACGATGTCATCACTCTGTTTCATGTACTTGAGCATTTACCTGCGCCAGTCAAAGCATTTGAAATTTTGTATGGTCTATTAAATCACAGAGGTAAACTTTTCATTGAAGTGCCTTGGATAGAAACAAATGACGCATCTCCAAGTAATATCTTTTTCAAAGCACATATCTTTTACTTTAGCGTAGATACTTTGATTTCCTGTGCTAGTCCATTTTTCACGGTTCTGAAAGTTGATACATCAGCCAATCTCAAGTTACTATTAGAGGTCAAAACAATACCTGAATCGCTTATTTTGCCACCAGCACATTCTGTCCTTAATATAAAAGATCGCTTATATCACAAAGGCTGGTTTGAATACCTTATTTCGGGACGTGGTTATGTAAAACCTATTAAAAGGTTAGGTCAGTATTTTGATGAGGCAAAATTGGCAAGAACTGACCCTAAAACCATACTGGATAACTGCCTTCAACTTGTCCTGTAAAATTCACCCTATAAGAAAACGTTTTTCTTGGGCTTTTATAATACTTCTGCTCTAATCATAAGTGTTCTAGTGAAATAAAGGAAGTGATAAAATGAAATCAATACCAGCTATCATGGGTTTATTATTGGCAATGTTACTGTTAACTGTTGGCTGTGGAAAAGCCGAACAGAGTCAGGAAGATTCCAAAGAATCGACCGAGAAGGTTGTTAATCAAGATGATGGGGATGATAAAGATAATGATGACAACGATAAAGAAGATGATGAGGACGATGAAGAAAGTGATAAAGATGATAAAAAAGATTAAGAGGCGTAGAACCTGAGTTTTCCGTTTGATTTTTCCACTTATTTAAAATTGCTATTTTCCCGGCACTACCTAATGGGTAATGCTGGGCTTTTTAATAATTGAATGGTACGTTATCAAACAGTAATTTCCATACTTCCAAGCCAATCACTATTATCCAGAGAAAAACCGAAACTCCTACCGCTGCTGCAGCTATATCCTTAATAACTTTAATTTTCTCATTGTGTTTTTCCTCAATGAAATCGCAAATGGCTTCAATAGCGCTGTTAAACAGTTCTGCCATAATAACCAAAGCCGTAGCAACTAATACCATTAATACATCGACCCATCCTCGAAAAACAAATGCCATCGGCAAAATCAATGCAGAAAGCACCAGTTTATAAGTGACACTGAAATCGTATAAAACGGCGTAGCGTAAACCGGAATATACCGTCATTATTTTACGGAAGGGTCGATACCCTGGTTCGCCTGTACCTAAGAATTTATTGCGCATAATTTCTCGCGTTTTTATTCATCAATAACCAAATGCCAATGGCATATCCGCTACCAATCATAGCACCAACCAGCACATCACTAAACCAATGCACTTGCAAATACAGTCGGGATGCAGCGATAACAGCAATCATGATGATGACAGGCAGCAGCAACCAAGAGCGCAAGTGTACTGGCGACATCAACCATAACGCGAGAAAAAAAGCACTCGCTTGGGTCGTGTGTCCGCTGGGGAAAGCCATATCTGTTGGCAATGCCACAATAGCTTCAAACAGTTGTGGGCGATCACGCCCGATCAGGCGCTTCAGCAACCAGGTTGTCAAACTGGCAAGCATTAGGGTAGCGGGTAAATACAAGGCATACCACCAAGTATGCAAGCGATGCCGCCAAGCGAGAATAATGGCTATGAGCAAGCTCAGCGGCAGCAACACCCACATAGACCCTAGCCACGTCAGCGCCCCAAAAAAAGTATCCAACCTAGGTGTTCGGAGCGTATGAAAAAAACCGAGGATGGCGGTATCCCATTGGATCATCATAAGGCTATTCCGTATGCCGTTTAATAAATATGTCACAGTGTCACTTAAGACATGCACAGTGCCTACTAAACCTTGCTAAAATCTGGTTTTAACTACCTAGCTCATGATGCGGGCTATCCTAACCGTACTAGCCTGCCAAAAAAAAGAGACAATATTATGCCCAACCCTTCCATTCCGTCTTGGCATACCCTGACGACTGCGGAAGCACTTGCAACCTTGCAGAGTGAGCCACATCAAGTTTGTGCGTTTCCAGCTTTCCACCAATATTGGCGCAATTCTGACCGTATTGGTCGCCACGTTATTGAGTATGCCCTCACCGTTTACCGCCATCCAGTTATTGTGGGTCAATATCATTATGGATGGTCCGCCCGCCATGACACTGGGGATTGAACCCGCGCGTCCGGGCATTATGCGTGACCCGCCGCGTTCACAAACCGCGCAGATACTCACTTTGCCACGGCTGGGACGCTTGTTATTGTACGGCATCACCATGATGGTCGGTACGCTATTCCTGCTTGACTATGCGTTAGCGAACCATTCACAGCAATATGCTCTGACACTGGCGTTCACCACGTTTGTATTATTCCAATTGTTTAATGCCTTCAATGCACGGGCAGAACACAGCAGCGTGTTCAACCGTAACTTTTTCAGGAATGGTAAATTCTGGCTGGCATTAGCCGGTGTATTGGTTCTGCAAGTGTTGGTAGTTCACTGGACACCCGCACAGGCAATTTTCGCCACAATCGATTTGCATTGGCAAGATTGGGTAATGGCGGTGTTGACCGCAGCCAGCGTGCTGGTATTGGATGAGGCTCGCAAAGCTATTCGATCCATTTATTATGGCTTATACTAACCATAAACATATACAATTATTTATGAAAACAATTTTTACAATTAACTTTAGTTGATCATTCGCCTTGCTTATAGTTGCGGCATCTGGCAGAATGCGCAGCCAGAAAGAGATTCCCTAGAGCAACTTCTGCAAGGAGAAGATGATGGCAAAGAAATACGAAGCCGGGGTGAAGGAATACCGGCAAACCTACTGGCAGCCTGATTATATTCCGTTAGATACGGATATTCTGGCTTGCTTCAAGATCACCCCGCAAGCGGGTATTGACCGTGAAGAAGCGGCTGCGGCGGTTGCGGCAGAATCTTCCACTGGTACTTGGACAACCGTGTGGACAGACTTGCTGACCGACATGGACTACTACCGTGGTCGTGCGTACATGATCGAAGATGTACCGGGCGACGACACCTGCTTCTATGCCTTCATCGCGTAC
Source organism: uncultured Thiothrix sp. (assembly GCA_964398375.1). Classification (GTDB taxonomy): domain Bacteria; phylum Pseudomonadota; class Gammaproteobacteria; order Thiotrichales; family Thiotrichaceae; genus Thiothrix. Next base: position 14,118 of record CAYNNA010000017.1, on the reverse strand, counting down.
CCGATTGACCTGTTTGAAGAAGGTTCGGTAGTCAACGTATTCACCTCATTGGTCGGTAACGTGTTCGGCTTTAAAGCGATCCGCGCTTTGCGTTTAGAAGACGTGCGCTTCCCGATTGCTTACGTAAAAACCTGTAACGGCCCGCCACACGGCATCCAGGTTGAACGTGACAAGATGAACAAGTACGGTCGCCCAATGTTGGGTTGTACCATCAAGCCTAAGTTGGGTTTGTCTGCGAAGAACTACGGTCGTGCAGTATATGAATGCTTACGCGGTGGTTTGGACTTCACCAAAGACGACGAAAACATCAACTCACAGCCGTTCATGCGCTGGCGTGACCGCTTCCTGTTTGTACAAGACGCGATTGAAACCGCCGAAGCACAAACTGGCGAGCGCAAGGGTCACTACCTGAACGTGACTGCCCCTTCTCCTGAAGAAATGTACGAGCGTGCTGAGTTTGCCAAAGAAATTGGCTCACCGATCATCATGCACGACTTCCTGACTGGCGGTATGACGGCTAACACCGGTCTTGCCCGCTGGTGCCGCAAAAACGGCATGTTGCTGCACATCCACCGTGCGATGCACGCGGTACTCGACCGTAACCCGCACCACGGTATCCACTTCCGTGTATTGACCAAGGCACTGCGTTTGTCTGGTGGCGACCACCTGCACACCGGTACTGTCGTGGGCAAACTGGAAGGCGACCGCGCTTCCACACTGGGCTGGATCGACCTGTTACGTGAATCTTACGTACCAGAAGACCGTTCACGCGGCATCTTCTTCGACCAAGACTGGGGTTCAATGCCTGGCGCATTCGCGGTTGCATCCGGTGGTATCCACGTCTGGCACATGCCTGCACTGGTGAACATCTTCGGTGATGAATCTGTTCTGCAATTCGGTGGCGGTACATTAGGTCACCCATGGGGCAACGCGGCAGGTGCTGCGGCTAACCGTGTTGCATTGGAAGCGTGCGTCGAAGCGCGTAACCGTGGTGTTGAACTGGAGCGTAACGGTAAGGAAATCCTCACCAAAGCTGCACAGTCTAGCCCTGAACTCAAGATCGCCATGGAAACATGGAAAGAAATCAAGTTCGAGTTCGACACCGTTGACAAACTTGATGTTCAGAACCGCTAAGCACCGTACTAATCAGGAGTTGTAACCATGGCTGATTTTCAGGACTACAAACAAACCGTCAAGTACGAAACCTTTTCTTACTTGCCAGCGCTGACGGCAGACCAAACCCGCCAGCAAATTCAATACATCGTGTCACAGGGCTGGAACCCAGCTATCGAACACGTGGAACCTTCCCGCTCACACCAGTACTACTGGTTCATGTGGAAGCTGCCAATGTTCGGTGAGCAAAACGTTGACCGCATCCTGTCAGAACTCGAAGCGTGCCGTCGGGAATACCCCAACCACCACGTGCGTCTGATCGGTTACGACAACTACACCCAAAGCCAAGGCACATCCTTTGTTGTGTATCGCGGCTAATCACTGACAGGGAGGAGGCACTATGCCTGCACAAACTGCAAACAGCGCGGAAAAAGCCCGCGAAGCAGCCGCCGCACGTCGACGTGCTGCTGCCCAGCGCAGTGCCGGTCAGTCACGCCCGGTAGCTGCTGTTAAAGCAGCACCTGTGGCATCCGCCCAACCTGAAACTGCACAAGCTGCCCCTGCGGCAGCTTATGCAGCCCCGTCTACTCCTGTTGTTGTCAGTAATGCCAGTGCGAACAAAGCGCGGGAAGCGGCTGAACGCCGCCGTATCGCTGCCCAACGCAGTGGTGCGCAAGCTCGGCAGCGTTCACGTCCAACAGTAGCCCCCGCCCCTGCGGTTGCAGCTTACCCCACCAGCACTGCTTTGGAAGACAATCTAGGCAGTCTGTTTGGCAGTGAGCCGGTGACAGAAGAAGCGATGGATGCGCTGTGCGAACTGGTCGAAACTGACCCGAACGCTTTGGGCGTGAGTGGCAACAGTGTCCGTGCCATTTGCCGTAACCGTCGCCAACAACAGGCAGCGCAAGGCAAAGCCGCCGCACCCCGTCGTCCTGGTAGCCGTCCTAACGGTCGTAACCCGCGTTTGGGTGTCGTTCCGCAAGGGCGTGATGCTGCTCGCCAGCATCGTGTACAAGCGGCACGTGGGCAACGTCCTGACGCACCGGCAGCACCACGCCCCACCGGGCGGATGCGTCCGCAGCGTGTTCCCCCCAAGGTCGAGATTGACGAGACCCTGTTGGGAAACGCAGTGACCGGTACTCAGGTTAGCCGTATTACGGATAATACGGTAACTGGGGGCGAAGCCGGTACTTGCCGCGCAGTGACAGGAACGGAATACTTGGGTGCTGACCATTTCGATACCATTTGCGGGACACGTCCTGAACCGAATCCGCCGAAAGTCGGGTTAACGGTAACAGGTGGTGGTCTGGCAGTGTCTGGTACCGAAGTCGGTCGTTCCAAGAAAGTGACGGGTGATGAAAATGGCAGTTGCCGTGCAGTGACGGGTACCGAATACCTAGGGCTTGAGCAATTCTCAGCGTTTTGTGAAAACAAAGGGTTGACGACTCGCGCTCCCAAGGTAGTGGCGGGTACGACGGCACGCAAGCAGATAACGGTAACGGGTGTGGATGAAGCACGCCTGCAACCTGTCACCGGCAATGAGCCGGGTGCGGGACGCAGCATCACGGGGTCGCAATACTCGGATGCCGGTGCTTCACGCCTGACCATCAATGGCCCGCAGAAAGTTGCCCTGACTCACACCATTGCTGGTCGTGAAGTAACCGGCACAGAAGTGGGGCGTTCGGTCAAGGTAACGGGTGATGAATACGGCAGTTGCCGCCCGGTAACGGGGACGGAATACGTGTCCAGCGAGCAATTCCAATCCATTTGCAATACGCAAGCACCAGCGCGTTCTGCCAAAGTCGGAGAGGACAACAGCCAGAAAGGGCAGCGTATTACCGGCAATCTCGTGAATCGCACTGAAAAAGTAACAGGAAACGAGGCGGTTGCCGTGGGTAAAGTCACCGGTTCACAGTATGGCGACAGCCAAGTGGCGAATCGTGCACCACCGAAAGCATATCCGATGCAAACCCTTGCGGGGCGCAGTCTGACAGGCAATCGGGTAGATCACAGCCCAAAGCTCACCGGTGATGATCGTGGCGGCTGCTTGCCCGTCACCGGTACTGAATACTACGGCAAGGAACATTTTGCCGGGTATTGTGCAAGCGAACCGCCACCAGCACCTGCCAAAGTGCACGTCGGCATGACTCAACACGGGCAACACGTTTCTGGTATTTCGCTGGCAACGTCGAGCCATGTGACGGGAAATGAATACGGCGCACAACAACACGTCAGTGGTACAACTTACGCCGACGCAGTTGAGCAGCAGGCAGCGCATGAGCATGACCATGAGCACGGTGAAGGTGAACACGGCTTTTGCTGTGACGAGTGCGCGGCTGACCATTTCGCGAAAGTGAAAGTGGCGCAAGCGCGACGTATGTTGCCACCACCTCCGGTGATGTGCCACGGCTGTGCAGACAGTGCGGTGGCGGAAATGAAACAGGCTGCCCAACAAGCCGCCGCCGGTTTCAGCATCCAGTCACCGGCACGCGCTGCACTAGGGCGTGTCACGGGCAGTGCTTACGAAGGTACAGGGCGCATTACCGGCCCCGGCAATCGTGGCAACCAAACCGTTTCCGGCACACCGGAATTCCGTTACCAGCCGCCAGCAGCCGCCACGGTTGCCAGCGAACCGGTAACGGTCAGTGCCGAACCGGCAGCCTCACGCGTAACAGGTGACGGGCGTGACAACTTGCGCATCACCGGGGACGACTGGGGTCGCAGCCAACGCATGACAGGTACGGAAGGGAAATGGGCGCAAAACCGTAACCCGACCTTACGTGGAATGCAGCAAGCCATGGCAATGGTGAATGCACACGCCAACAAGTCACTGGAACGTCCCGAAGCCCCCCCTGTCGCGAAAGTGACGGGTAGCAGCGGGAACAGTGGCAAGGGTGCGCTAATCACCGTTTCCGGTGGGGCAAGAGGTTAGGAGGCTTATAGGTGAACAGCCGTCAAGCCCAACAAGCATTGCGTCTGGCAAGCCGAACTCAAGGCAAGCCGCAGGCGTTACGCAAGGCAACACGCCAACCAGCTCCGGCTGCTTTGGCAGTGGAGCCGGGTACACGGTTAACACCCTTGGCAAACGGGGCAGCGGTGAGTTCTCACCGCCACCCGTTGGCTAACCAACACGCCAATGCCCGTTTGGCACATTGCGAAGAAAGTGTGAAAGGGCGTTTTGATGCCATTGTCCCGGCATTGCAAGCCATCGCTGGTTTGCATCTGGGGGATGGTTTCAGCGCACAGGCACAAGCGATTGCACAAGCCCAATTGGGCTACCGCTTGCCAGAACGCATCCTCAACGATGCGTGGGTCAGTGGAGTGGATATGAAAGCCCTGTATGCGTATTGCGCGTTTCAGGCTTTGAAGCTGGCAACCGAACAGTTTGCCAACGATTTACGCCAACAGGTGGAAGCGGTGCAGGATACCCGCAACTTCTTCCTTGACTGTGGCTTTCACGCGGTGGACATCAGCCCCTGTGCCGATGGTCGCCTCAAAGGTTTGATGCGTTACATTTTGCGTCTGCCTTTGACTTCGTTTACCCGGCGCAAGGCGTATGCCGGGGCATTATTCGACGTGGAAACGGACGTGCGCCACTGGGTGGCAACCGAATTACGCCGTTTCCGCGAAGGTGTGCCAACCACTGTCGATGCAGGGACTCGTTACCTGAAAATCGCGGTGTATCACACCAGTAGCAGTTCCCCCTGCCATGAGGGATGTGCTGCCCACGGCAGTAACGACCATCAAGCGGTGGCAGCGGCACTGGATCGCCTAAACCAGTTCCGCCAAGCCATTGAGAATTCGTTCTGTTGTGGTGCTAGTACCGATATTTTGTTGATCGGGGTGGATACCGATACCGATGCCATCCGGGTACATATTCCCGATGGCGAAGGTGAGCTTTCCCCGCAACGCTTTGTGGATAACAAAGTACTGTTTCATGCCACGCTGGGTTTGTCCGCAGATCAAGCAGGGTTAGCAGTGCACGAGGCAATCGAAGCAGCCGTTAACCAGCACGGCTGGGGTACAGGCAAAGGTGCGCCTCACGATGGGATGCGACGGCTGGTAACGAACCTGCTGATCAACAACCTATCACAGATGGATTACGTGATGGATTTGCACAACGGGCAATACGCCGACATCGGGCACGCCGAACGCTACATCAGTGTCGGTGACGGCTTCGAGGAAGTGCAAATCCGCAATGTGGCGTATTACGCCCACCTGCACACGCTGGAAGAAGGCGTGGCAGACATGGATGTTGGCATCAAGATTTTCAAAGGCTTGAACGTGAAACACGGTCTGCCGGTGCCGGTAGCGATTCACTACCGTTACGATGCCCGCGTACCGGGGTCACGCGAACGCACAGTGGCGAAAGCCCAGCGTGTTGCCGCAGCCATCCGCAGCCGTTACGCAGCATTGGTGGAACAGGGTTTGTTGCTGTGCCATTTGTCAGTGCAGGATACGCCGACAGGTAGCCCGGTCGAAGTCGTGGAGGATGTGGCATGAAGATCATGCGCGTGGAAAAAACGCTGGTATCCACCAACCGCCTTGCCGAACTGGGGCATAAGGGTTTGTTGGTGGTACAGGAAAAAGTCGGCGGAGCGCGGCAAGTGGCAGTGGATGCCATCGGTTGTGTCCCCGGTGACTGGGTGATTTGTGTGGGTTCTTCTGCCGCTCGCGAAGCCGCAGGCAGTAAGGAATACCCTTCCGACCTCACCATCGTCGGCATTATCGACCGATGGAATGGCGAGTAAGGGGTAGCACATGGAAATCATGCGGGTACAGTCTGATTTGGTCGCCACCCAGCGCGTACCTGGCTTGAAGAATATGTCCTTGCGGGTTTTGGTGGACAGCAAGGGCGCGAAGAATGTGGCTTGCGATCCGGTGGGCGCACCGCCCGGAGCGTGGGTTTTCACCATCAGCGGTTCAGCGGCGCGTTACGCGCTTAAAGACCCGAAGGTGCTAACGGATTTGACCATCGCCGGAATCATCGACCAATGGGAAGAGTGACCGACGCTGTGTTAATTAATGACTGATTTTATTACGAGAGGATATTCAAATGGCTGAAGTAACTGGTATTGCATTAGGCATGATTGAAACACGCGGTCTGGTACCGGCTATTGAAGCCGCTGATGCCATGACTAAAGCGGCAGAAGTACGTCTGATTGGTCGCCAGTTCGTTGGTGGCGGTTACGTAACTGTACTGGTACGTGGTGAAACAGGTGCGGTTAACGCTGCTGTCCGTGCTGGTGCTGACGCTTGTGAGCGTGTCGGCGACGGTCTGGTGGCTGCCCACATTATTGCGCGTGTTCACTCTGAAGTGGAAGGCATCCTGCCTAAAGCAGGCGAAACCCCTGACAACGCTGTTATCGGCTAAGTCACTAGATTGATCGTTAATCGTTTTTAAGGAGAATAAACATGGCACAAGTAACTGGTGTTGCTTTAGGTATGATTGAAACACGTGGTCTGGTTCCGGCTATCGAAGCAGCCGATGCAATGACCAAAGCTGCTGAAGTTAAGCTGATCGGTCGTCAATTCGTTGGCGGCGGTTATGTAACTGTTTTGGTTCGTGGCGAAACTGGCGCGGTTAACGCAGCGGTACGTGCCGGTGCTGACGCTTGTGAGCGCGTGGGTGACGGTTTGGTAGCGGCGCACATCATTGCCCGCGTCCATTCTGAAGTCGAAACCATTCTGCCCAAGGCATAATAAGATCTGACCCCTCACCCCAACCCCTCTCCCTCAAGGTGAGAGGGGCTAAGAAAACATCCTTCTTACTCCCCCTCGCCCCTTGAGGGAGAGGGGGCTGGGGGGTGAGGGGTATCTTCAACCAAGGAGCTTGTCATGACCGCAACCCAACCCAGCAGCGCATGGACTATCCAGCAACGCCCAGCGGCAATGACCCGCCGTTATGACTTTGCCTCCTACGCTGAAACACGCACGTTTTTGGATCAACTCGCCGCGCTGTCCGAACGCACGGGTTTGCATCCGAACCTGAATTTCGCCCGCAATCACGTGAGCGTGAGTATCAATGCGGAAGGTGACGCATTAACGGATGCGGACTATGCCTACGCTGCCGAAGCCGATGCTTTCGCCCAACAATAATTTGGTTTAACCACGAGGTTTGGCAGATGCCTACAGCAAAATCCAGCAAACCCAAAGCGGTGAAACCTGCCGCACCCGCTCCCGTAGTGCTTGAAGCACCCGAAGCAGCGGTAGTACCAGAAGATAACGTTCCAGCCGTTGCTGAGATACCGCAACCGCCGCAAGCACCCACAGTGCCACCAGCCGCGCCAGCCGCAGCCGACGACCTGAACCAACCGGGTTTCCCGCTGCACCCTGAGCGTATCTGGCCTGATTAACCTGCGAGAAGATACCATGACTTCCAGAGTAACCACTTCCGCTTCCATGCAGTCACGCGCTCCGCGTGGTGCTGTCACCGGGGCTTATGTTGGCAATACCACCCCACCGCCGGTGGATGTGGATGCCCTGTTCAAACGTTGGGATGCTGCCTTGCATACCCGCAGTGTCGATGCTGTGGTTGCCTGTTACAGCCATGATGCGGTGTTGCTGCCGACGGTTGCCGATGAGCCGCACGTTGGGCACAAGTCAATTGCTGACTATTTCAAGCATTTCCTCGCGGGTTCACCACGCGGCACTGTCACCGAACGCCATGTGCAAGTCGGCTGGGACATGGCAGTCGATATGGGTACGTATTCCTTTGTGTTTGCCGATGGACGCAAAGTGACTGCGCGTTATACCTTTGTGTATCGCCCACGTGCCGGAGAGTGGCTCATTACCCATCACCATTCATCCGTTCTGCCAGAACAATTCTGCAAGGTGTAGGGCAATCCCGCCTGTTCGCCCCACGATTTGACCAAGGAGTACTTTGATGGCGTTACAACTCAGCGATTATCAGGACATTATTGATGATTTGGGTGATACCACCAAAGAAGTGCTGGAAGCCAACTGGCAAGAAGCCGCACGGGTGTTTTCCCCACGTGGGTTAGATACCTATTTGCGCGGTGCTGCGGGGCTGAAATCACTGGGGCGCGGCACGGATTTGGTCGAATCTTTCTTGGAAGCGGCTCCGCTGGTTGCCAGAGAGGTCGGCGAACAAGCCGTTTCCGAACTGTTATCCGCATCCATCCAAATGTTTTCCAAAACCAGTGCCAGTGTTTTGGTGCTGCTGTTTTCCACCGCACCCACAGCAGCAGCGCGGATGGGTGAACTTGAACTGTTCAAAGGCTACCTGAGCCTGTTGAACCATCTGTTGGCGCAAGCCCCACGTGCGTTGCGCCCCATGCTGGAAAAGCTCGATGTGCTGTTGGCGCACCTAACGCTGGGTGGTTTGCGCCGCTGGGCAATGTGGGGCGTTTCCGCTTACCGCAACGATTTTAACGGGCAGGCTGAGTATTTCGGGCTGAAAAACGACGCGGCAATGAGCGTGCTGAAAAAAGAACAGCGCGGGGTATTGTTCGTCGATGTGCAACGCCGCTTGATTATGTATTTACGTGCTTTGTGGGGACGCGACTTTTTCTTGCGCCCGACTTCCGGTGACTTTGAAACCCGCGAAGGCTACCGCCCGTATATCGAAGCCAGTTTTATCCACCTGCCGGATGCGTTTGACGATTTCACCCTGCCCAATGGTGAAAAAGCCAACGGCATGGATGTGTACCGCGCTGCCGCTGCCCATACCGCCGCGCATATCGTGTATTCCCGTTATTATGACGATGCCCAAGGTTTGACCCCGCTGCAACAAGCAATGGTCGGCGTGGTGGAAGACGCACGGGTGGAAACGCTGGCGGTGCAGGATTTCCCCGGCTTGCTGACCTTGTGGAAAAATCTGTTACCGGCGGATTCGCAAGACAACAGTGCCGCGAGTGTGTTGGGGCGGATGGCGCGTGCCTTGCTGGACAAAGATTACCGTGATTCCCACCCGTTGGTGGAAGCAGTAACCAGCTTGTTTGCACAAAATGCCGAGCGTTTACACGACCAAACCTTGGCGTTGGACATTGGTTTGCAACTGGCGGAACAAGCAAAAGCCTTGGATTTCAAATACAACCCACGTCAGGATCTGCCCACCAACCCTTACCGCGATGACAACCGCTACCTGTGGCAATCCCCCGAAGACCCTGAAAACACCGTGCTATTGCCGGGACAAACTCAGCAAGTGCGCAAATACGTCAGTGTCATGGAAATGGTCATGGGGCTGGACGTGGAATACGCAGGCGATGACGCGCAAGAAATTTGGGTGCTCGAAACCGAATTCTTCCATGACGACGGCACGACCCTCAATGAAAAAGAGGGCAAAGAGCCAGTGGCATCGCCGGTGCATTACCCCGAATGGGATTACCAGACGCAACTGGAACGCCCTAACTGGGTGACAGTGTTGGAGAAACGTCCCAAGCGCGGCGACACCGACCTGATTGATCAAGCCGTGGAGAAAAATAAACCGATTATCCAACGCTTGAAACGCCTGATTGAAGCCGCACAACCACAAGGCGTAATCCGCCAGCGCAATCTGGAGGATGGTGACACCATCGACCTGAATGCTGCGGTGCAAGCGATGATCGACATCCGCATGGGACGACAGCCCAACCCACGCATCAATATCCGTACCCAATTGCAAATCCGCGATTTGTCGGTACTGCTGCTGATTGATTTGTCGGAATCGACCAATGATCAGGCGCGTGGCGCGGCAGAAGGCGTGAAAGTGATCGACCTTGCTCGCGAAGCCACGGCGTTGCTGGCAGAAGCCTTGCACAAAATCGGCGACCCGTTCGCGATTCACGGTTTCGACTCCAATGGGCGGCACGACGTGGAATATTACCGCTTCAAGGATTTTGATGCGCCTTACAACAACACGGTGAAAGGACGGCTGGCAGCGATGGGTGGAAAACTTTCCACCCGTATGGGCGCGGCGTTGCGCCATGCGGGGCATTTGCTGTTACAACGCCCTAGCCAGAAAAAACTGGTGCTGCTGTTGACCGATGGCGAACCCGCCGATAATGACGTGCGCGATCCGCAATACTTGCGGCAGGATACCCGCCGAGCAGTGGAAGAACTGGCGCGGAGTGGTATCCGCACCTTCTGCATGACGCTTGACCCGCAAGCGGATCAATACGTGGAGCGCATTTTCGGAGCGAAGCATTATCTGGTGCTGGACAATATCACGCGCTTGCCGGAGAAGTTGCCCGCGTTGTATTTGGGCATGACTAAATAGCACCGCCCAATCGACACGTGATTGGCGCATTATTCAGGATTTGCGCTTTTAAAGTCGCGGTTGGAAAGCCCTTGTAATACTGTCGCCATCTCCTCTGCCAAGGGGGATGAGGTCTTCACGACCACTGGGACCGGGACGATTTTTGCATAGCAGCAGCACGAGGCAGAGTTGTAAAGAATAGATTGCGGTAAACCTCCATCTGGTTTCTGCTATCCTATACCCATCACCACTGCTACAGACCAGCATTATGTTGCAACGCCTACCCGTCGGCATCCAGACATTTTCCGAACTCCGCGAGGGAAATTACCTCTACGTGGATAAAACCGAACACATCCAGCGTTTACTGCGGCAGGGTAAGTATTTCTTCCTCTCCCGCCCACGCCGTTTTGGCAAGTCGCTGCTGCTATCTACTATCAAGGAAATCTACCAAGGCAACCGCGCTCTGTTCAGCGGCTTGTGGATCGAAAATCAGTGGGATTGGGGTAAAGTACATCCCGTCATCCTGTTATCAATCAACAAATTGGACTACCAACGGCTAGGTCTGGAAACTGCCCTGCAACAAGCCATGCACACCTGTGCTGCCGAATACCAAGTACAACTCACCAGCACAACCCTGAAAAATCTATTCGCTGAGTTGCTGGAAAAGCTCGCCAAGCAGTACGCCAAAGCCGTGGTACTGATCGACGAATACGACAAGCCGCTGATCGACTACCTCGACGATATGCCGCTGGCAAAAGCTAATCAGCAAGTGATGAAAATGTTCTACTCCGTCATCAAGGACAGTGATCCTTACATTGAGTTTTTGCTGATCACTGGCGTATCTAAATTTAGCCGCGTGTCATTGTTTTCTGACCTCAACAACCTGTATGACCTGACGCTGGACACGGATTCTGCCCAATTGCTGGGTTATACCCAAACAGAACTGGTTCACTACTTTACGCCCTATCTGCCTGCGGTCATGCAGCGGCTCAAACTCGATGAAGCCACGTTGTGGGCAAAAATCCGTGAATGGTACAACGGCTATACATGGGATTTGGAAACGGCGATTTATAACCCTTTTTCCATCTTGAGCTTTTTTCAGGGCAAAGCATTCCGCAACTTCTGGTTTGAAACAGGCACACCCACCTTCCTACCCAAGCTGATGCGCCGCGAACAGGTGTATCGGCTGGATGATTTGGAAGTGGTGGAAGCCGCCTTGGGCAACTACGACATCGAACGTCTGCAATTGACTCCCGTGCTGTTCCAGACAGGCTATCTGACTCTGAAAAGCCGCGATGAATACGGCTTATATCGGCTGGACTACCCCAACCACGAAGTGCAGGCTTCCATGACCCTGTACCTGATGGCGGAATGGGCGCATGTCGAACCTGCCCGCACCACGCCAATGGTAGTGAAATTACACAAGGCGTTCCTTGCCAATGATATGGAAGCGGTGGTGGAAATCATCAAGACCGTATTCAAGAAAATCCCCTACCCGATTTTCATTCAGGATCGGGAAGCGTATTACCACAGCCTGATTTACCTAACGTTCTTTTATCTGGGGCAGTTTGCCGAGGCGGAAGTCAATGAAAGCAATGCTCGCGTCGATTGCGTGGTGAAAACCCCTGCCCACATCTACATTATCGAGTTCAAGCTGGATGAAACCGCACAAGCGGCGATGCGGCAGATCAAAAACCGCGACTATGCGGGGGCATTCCGCGATGACCCACGCCCAAAAGTGCTGCTGGGGGTGAATTTCAGCAGCAAGCTCAAGAGCGTGGATGATTGGGTGATGGAAGAAGAGTGAATTCTGTTAAGCCAGCCTGACTACCTCTACCCGCGAAGTATCCGTCACCAGCAGCCACGCACTGAGCTTGGGCATGGCGGCGATGCTGGGGAATTGCAAATAGCCTTGCACTTGGGTAATGCCTTCCTGCTTTTTCGCTGCCCAACCTGCGTCACCATCGCCCTTTTTAGCGTATTTCAGTTCGATTAAGTGCTGGTGGTTGACTGCGAACGGGCTACGCTCTACCAGCAGCACGTCGGGGTATTTCTTATCCATTTCCCGCTCGCTTTGGATGAAGTAAACCGGGAACTGGTATAGCAAGGTCAGCAATAGCGTTTTAATGTGCTTCTCATCCAGCTTGATCAGGTCGCGGTTGGATAAGCCTTGCAACACCTTCGCCATTTCCTCCGCCAACGGTTGCAATTCACCTTGTAGTGCCAGCACCTCAATCGCTGCCGCCAACGTCTGGTCGGGGAGTTTGAACTGGCTACGTTCTTCCAGTTCCACCTTGAAATACTGGAAATACAGCTCGCGGATGACGTGATTGGGGATGGCGAAGCGCGTTTGCGTCATGGTTTTACCGCTGATGGTGACGAAGCCCATGTATGCCAGCAGGCTAATAAAATCATGGCGGTCAAAGTGCTTGTCGATCTCGAACTTGCGTTGTTGGATCGCCAGCACTTCCCCCTGATTGATGAGGTCGTCCAGCACTTGGTAATTGGTCGCAGCATCACCGATCTGGAACAGTGCCATGATCTTGCGGTAATCCGAGGCGATATTTTCATCCAGCATCCGTTCGGGGTAAGTGCAGCGGTGGCTGTCAAACTCCGTCACAAAGTACAGCACCATGTCTGAATTGAACACGGTTTCTGCTGCGGTGGGATGGAAGCGGTAGCCGTTATACCAGTCAGTCACATCCTGCATCAGTTGCCCACTGTCCAACTTGCACTGTGCCGCCAGCGGTTGCAGCAAGGCTTGGGTTTCGGGCTGGGTGAAACCCATCGCTGCATTGAAATCAGCGTGCAGCGAAAGGTTTTTCGCCATGTTAAAGCCGCTGGTGAGGCTGTCGAGCATCAGCGGGGTCACGCCCGTGATGAACAAGCGGTCAAGCACACCTGTCATGGTCGCGCTTTTCAGCACCTCGTAGAAACTGCGCACGAAGCCGCCTTTGCCCATCACTTGCTGGAACAACGTTAGGTCTTCCGCCAGCAGGGCATTGGCGAAATGGTCGTATTCGTCGATCAGCAGTAGGATTTTTTGCCCTGCGGTGTTGACTGCCTCGAAGAAGACGCGGATTTTTTCCTCAGCAGACTGTTTCTGTTCGATGCGGGCAAGGGTTTCCGCAGGGTAGCCATAACGGTGCAAGAAGCTGCTTAAGCCGATATGCACCGCTGTGGCAAAGCGGTCATTGAGTTGCGTCTTGTCCGCGATGCTGATGCCGCTGAAATCCATCAGTAGCACTTGGTAGGCATTTTTCAGCGCGGTGGGGTGCTGCCCAATGTGCAGTTTGCCGAACAGGGTGTTGAATTCACCCGCCCGCTTTACGTCGTAGTAATGTTCCAACATCGACACGAACAGGCTTTTGCCGAAGCGGCGCGGGCGCATCAGCACATGGTATTTGCCCGTTGTTTCCAGTTGGGCGATGTAGGAGGTTTTGTCCACAAAGGTGTAACCTTCGGTGATGACTGCCTTGAAATTGCTGATGCCGTAGGGGATTTTCGGGTTCATGGTATGTGCCTGCTGATGCCATACGGGCAGTGTAGCAGAAAAATTTTCCCTGCTAGAATGATACCGTCATCTCATCCGCTCCTGTCGGGACGGCACTCTATGAGGGGGATGAGGTCTTCACGACCACTGGGACCGGGACGATCATCTTCCCGGATGATACCATCGTCCGACTCGACTCAGGGACGACGATCGTCCTCGCTGCGGATAATGGTATCCAACTCGATGGTGGGTCACTCTGGGCCAGCGATTCAGAGCCTAGCCCTTTGATTCACGGATCAATGAGTTAAAGGCA
>CAYNNA010000016.1:0-33997 GCA_964398375.1 uncultured Thiothrix sp. | reverse complement strand
TATCCATAATTATTTATCCAATTGTTTTTATTGATTAATTGTCAACTTTTCAGTGCGGCGATTCATGCATCACTGTCTCTCCATCAATGGTGAAGAGTCTAGCGTTTGCTTGATTAATAAACACTTAATAATTGTGGTTTTATTTTCCTGTGAATACGGTCTTTGGTCGTTAGTTTGCCGTTGATCAGTTAAATCGGTGTGATTTTGCGGAACTGCATGACACTGGCCGTGTCAAACCGTATAATGACAAGTCCAGCAGCTTTTGCGGAACTACGGGGGCGACTTGGCTTCGACGTGGATCACAAAGTCTGGGGAGCATGTAGTGGGTGTGGTGACCACTTAAATTCTAGTCACAAACAATAGTCGCAAACGACGACTCTTACGCTCTCGCCGCTTAATAACCGGTAGTTAGCTGTCTGATCGCTACTGTGCTTATGCAGTACGAATATTCAGGCATCATCCAATCATAAGATCGTGCGGGAGGCTCGCCCAAGGCCAAACCACTAAACAGTATTGGGACAGCCTGTGAGCAGCCTGTCAGTTGGCGGCAATCGGGTTAAATAAACGACTGACTAAACATGTAGCAGCCTTCAGATGGAGGGTTTGCGGACGCGGGTTCAATTCCCGCCGCCTCCACCAAATTACGGTATCATGCGATACCATAAGTACCGAAAACCCCTTATAGGCAATAATCTGTGAGGGGTTTTTTGTTGCATAGAGTTTTAAGAGTTGCCATCAATTCAACATTCGGAGGTTTGGCAATGAGCGTACCGACAAACAACAGAATCACCATTGAAGCAGGCAAGCGCGGTGGTAAGCCTTGCATTCGTGGCTTACGTATTACGGTTTATGATGTGTTGGGTTGGCTTGCGGCTGGCATGGATACCAAGGAAATCATTGAAGACTTCCCGGAACTGGAAGCGGCGGACATTATCGCCTCTTTGCAATTTGCGGCGAACCGCGAACATTCCTTGCAGGTGTTGATAGCGGCATGAAGTTATTGCTTGATGAAAACCTGTCACGGCGGGTTATTCCCGCGATTTTGGACGCTTACCCGGAATCCTCACAAATTGCCTTACTTGGCATGGATGCGGCAAATGATAAGCAGGTGTGGGCGTATGCACAGCAGAACGGTTACATACTGGTAACGCAGGACAGCGACTTTCACGAAATGTCGGTACTGTACGGTCACCCACCTAAAGTTATCTGGCTGAAATGTGGCAACCAACCCAGACGGCGGATTGTGGAAATACTGCTATCCATCACCGAAGAGGTGCAAGCCTTTGCCTGTAACTCTGAATTATCGTGTTTGGAAATTTATGCTTGATGCAACCACAAGCGTAACCATTCGATCACCCGCGTTTCCAGCCAATAGTCAGCCCGCCAAGGCACTCGACCCGCCACAAACCCCACATGCCCGCCGTGCGTCGTCAATTCCAGCGTAACGCTATCACTCAGCATGGCTTCCTTCGGCGCAGTGGTCGGGTACATAAACGGATCATCTTGTGAATGAATAATCAGTGTTGGGGTTTCAATGCGTTGCAAAAATTGCCGGGAACTGCTGCGGCTGTAGTAATCTTCCGCCCTGGCAAAGCCATTCAGCGGTGCGGTGATTTGATCGTCGAAAGCAAATAGCGTTTTGAGTGTATCCAAATCAACTGATAGCGGGCTGGTCATTTGGCTGAATTTGCGGCGATAAGAAGCCTTGAGTTTGTTGACCAGATAGCGCCCGTAAATGATCGAGAAACCCCGTTCCAACTTACGAGCGCATTCCTGTAATTGAAACGGTACGGAAACCGCAATCGCTGCTTGCAAACCAGCGTTCGCGCCCGTTTCGCCAAGGTATTTTAAAATCAAATTGCCACCGAGTGAAAAGCCGATGGCGGCGTTGGGCATTCGTTGGGTTTGCTGCAAATGTGCCAGCACCTCCGCAATGTCAGCCGTGCGCCCGGAATGGTAACTTTCCGGCAAGCGATTGTGTTCGTCACTACAACCGCGCAAATGCATGAAGACACTTGCAAAATCGGCTTGATGTAACGCTTGCATTAGCGTTTGCACATAATGCGATTGCAGCGAACCTTCCAGCCCGTGAATCACTAGCACCAGCGGCGAATCCGCACGCGGATACCAAGCAAGGTCGATGAAATCACCGTCGCTGAGTTCTACCCGTTCGGCTTGCAGGGGCAGTTGCACACGACGGCGTAAGAATACTGGCCACAAGGTTTGCAAATGGGGTGAGCGTAACCACCATGCGGGGCGAAAGGTCGATTGCTGGATTTGTTTCATCCCTATATCATCACACGTTTCTATTCTCCACCGGAAGCACGCATGAGCCAATACTGGAGCAAACTGGTACACAATCTCGACCCGTATGTACCGGGTGAACAGCCGAAAGACCAGCGTTACATCAAGCTGAATACCAACGAATGCCCGTACCCGCCTTCACCGAATGCACTCGCGGCAATCCACGCGGCGGCGGATGAGCGCTTGCGGCTTTACCCCGACCCGAATGCGGACGAGCTGAAGGACGCAATTGCCGACTATTACGACGTGCATCGCGCCAATATTTTCGTCGGCAATGGTTCGGATGAGGTGTTAGCCCACGTTTTCCAAGGCTTGCTCAAGCACGATGCGCCGTTGTTATACCCGGACATTAGCTACAGTTTTTACCCGGTTTACGCCAATCTTTACCAGATTAATGCGCAACAAATCCCCTTGCGTGAGGATTTTCGGGTGTGCTTGGGCGATTACGCGGTGGATAACGGTGGAATTATTTTCCCCAATCCGAATGCACCCACCAGCATGGCATTGGGTTTGGATGCGATTGAAGCCTTGTTGGAAACGCACGATAAATCCGTGGTGGTTGTGGATGAAGCTTACGTCGACTTTGGGGCACAAACCGCGATTCCGCTGATCGACAAGTACCCGAATTTGTTGGTGGTACAAACCTTCTCCAAGTCGCGTTCGCTGGCGGGTTTGCGGGTGGGGTTTGCGGTGGGTCATCCTGATTTGATCAATGCGCTGGAACGGGTGAAAAACTCTTTCAACTCTTATCCGCTGGGACGTATGGCGATTGCAGGTGCTGCTGCGGCGATGCGTGACAAAGCGTATTTCGAGGATACTTGCCAGAAAATTATCGCTACCCGTGAGATGACGGTGCAAAGCCTGACCGAGATGGGTTTCAGCGTATTACCGTCAGCGGCGAATTTCGTGTTTGCGCGTCCACCTGCGGGTAATGCGGAAAGCTTGTATCTGGCTTTGAAGCAGCGCGGCGTGTTGGTGCGTTACTTCAATAAGCCGCGCATTAACGAATATTTGCGGATTACCATCGGTACGGATGAGGAAATGGCAACTTTTCTGAATATACTGGCGGAGCTATGAACCTTTACGCACTCGAAACCCATATCAATACCTTGCTGAATGTCGGCAAGTTTCGCGATTACGCCCCAAATGGCTTGCAAGTCGAGGGCAGGGCGGAAGTTAAGCGCATTGTTACGGGTGTCACCGCTTCGCAAGCGTTGTTGGATGCTGCGGTGGAATGCAATGCCGACGCGGTATTGGTGCATCACGGTTATTTCTGGAAGGGTGAGTCGCAGGTGATTCGCGGCATGAAAAAACGCCGGATTGCGACCTTACTCCAGCATGACATCAGTTTGTTGGGCTATCACCTGCCTCTGGATGCGCACCCAACCTTGGGCAATAACGCGCAACTGGCGGCGCGGCTGGGGATTCGCACCGAAGGCGTGATGGATGAACGCGAACTGCAAGGCGTGGGCAATGTCGGTTCGCTGGCTGAACCCTTGAGTTTGGATGCATTTGGGCAACATGTTGCGACAGTGTTAGGGCGTGAACCCTTATTGATTGCAGGCGGTGAGCATCCCATTCAACGCATTGCTTGGTGTACTGGCGGGGCGCAAGGTTATATCCAGCAGGCTTTTGAGCTGGGGGCGGATGCGTATTTGAGCGGTGAAATCTCCGAACACACGGTGCATTTTGCGCGGGAAAACGGCATCCATTACCTAGCAGCGGGGCATCATGCCACCGAGCGTTACGGCATTCAGGCACTGGGAAATCATTTGGTGGAACAGTTTGGGGTGGAACATTATTTTCTGGACATCAATAACCCCGTGTAAGTCAGGTTTTTTTTGTGTTTTTATGCTACCATTGCCGCGCTTTGTTGATAGGTAAGCGATGAATGATTTAAATCAAAACGTTTGTCTTTTCTCCATTGCGATTGGGATTTCTGCTTGATTTTAGGTGTGAGTTCCGACATTCTACAAAGTCTTTTAGCATATACTAATATAGCTATGCTTGAGTTAATGGCTCAGATATTTAGTGCGGTTGCAAACATTATCATGGTGTGTTTGCAGGCGTGCGGCAGGTTAAGTTTTGAACATTTGGGAGAGTGCTAACGATGGCAAATTCTGGAGTAGATAAAGGCCGTCGCCGTGTCCTGATTGCCGCCACATCTGTGGTTGGGGCAGCAGGCGTGGCAGCGGTTGCGGCTCCGTTCCTTAATTCCTGGAACCCTAGTGCGCGGGCGCGAGCCGCTGGTGCACCGGTAGAAGTTCCAGTCGCTAAGGCGGAACCAGGGCAGCAAATTCGGGTAATCTGGCGCGGTAAACCGGTTTGGTTGGTGAACCGCACCCCAGAAATGCTGGCAACCTTGGAAGGGTTGGCTGATGCATTGAAAGACCCGAATTCCGATAACGTGAAACAGCAACCGGAATACGCCAAAAACTTAGCGCGTACCCGTGAAGGTAAAGAGCAATATTTGGTGTTAGTCGGGATTTGTACCCACCTCGGTTGTTCCCCTACCTACCGCCCTGAGTTGGCTCCGGCTGATTTGGGTGAAAATTGGAAAGGTGGTTGGTATTGTGCTTGCCACGGCTCACGCTTTGACTTGGCTGGCCGCGTTTTCAAGAATGTTCCCGCCGGTGCAAACCTTGAGGTACCTCCGTACTACTTCAAAGATGATAACACCATTCTGATCGGTGAAAATGGAGGTGCTGCATAATGGCTGAGCGTCCCGCACATAATTACACAGGTTTCTTGGGTTGGGTCGAAGACCGTTTCCCGATGATGGAAACTTGGCAAGCGCATTTGGCTGGTTACTATGCGCCTAAAAACTTCAACTTCTGGTATTTCTTCGGTTCACTGGCGATGCTGGTACTGGTTATCCAGATTTTTTCCGGTTTGTTTCTGGCATTTCACTACAAACCCGATGCAGCCCTAGCATTTGCTTCAGTAGAATACATTATGCGTGATGTGCCGGGTGGTTGGTTTATCCGCTACATGCACTCTACCGGTGCTTCTGCGTTCTTTATCGTGGTTTACCTGCACATGTTCCGCGCCCTGATCTACGGGTCATACAAAGGCAAGCGTGAACTGATCTGGTTGATTGGCATGGCGATTTATCTGGCACTGATGGCAACGGCTTTCATGGGCTATTTGCTGCCTTGGGGTCAGATGTCCTATTGGGGTGCGCAGGTTATCATCAACCTGTTTAACACCATCCCATTCATTGGTGAAGGTCTGTCTACTTGGATTCGTGGTGACTTCGTATTGGGCGATGCAACCCTGAACCGTTTCTTTGCTTTGCACTTCTTCCTGCCTTCTTTGGTATTGCCTGCTCTGGTGTTTGTCCACATTGTGGCATTGCACGCGGTTGGCTCTAATAACCCGGATGGCGTTGAAATCAAGCAAGGTCCGAAAGGCAACCGTTGGAGTGAAACAGCTCCGGCTGATGGTATTCCGTTCCACCCTTACTACTCCGTGAAAGATATTTTGGGCGTGGTGGTATTCCTGATTGGTTTCTTTGCGGTGTTGTTCTTCTTCCCAGAAGGCGGCGGTTACTTCTTAGAAAAGCCTAACTTTGAACCGGCAAACGCCCTGAAAACACCTGAGCATATTGCACCTGTTTGGTACTTTACGCCGTTCTATACCGTATTGCGTGCTATTCCCGATCCGTTCTTGGGAACCTTGGCAATGTTTGGTGCGATTGCGGTGCTGTTTGTACTGCCGTGGATCGACCGTAACCCAGTTAAATCTTGGCGCTATCGCAACATGGCGCACAAGATCAACCTGATCCTGTTCGCAGTTGTATTCATCATCCTTGGTTGGATGGGTGTTGAAGCGGTTACCCCAGCTTATAAGGAATTGGGTACACGCATGACCCAAATCTACTTCATCTTCTTTGTGGTTCTGTGGATTCACAGCACGCCAGCGAAAGCGAAGTACGTCATGTGGTTTGGGATTTTACTGGCGTCAGTCGTGGCGTATGACATTATGTTCCGCTATATCCCCGGTGATGCAGAGGCGACCAACCAAATGCTGATTCAGTTCATTTGGCCGGTAGCTTACTTGGCGTTGACGCTGTTGTTGCCTGCTTTCAAAGCAAGCTGCAATGCAGAAAAGCCCGTTCCAGACCGTGTGACAGGTTGAGGTGTAGCAACATGAAAAAATTTATTATCAGTTTAATGTTCGCACTGTCCGCGTCTCTGCTGGCAACTACCGCGATGGCGGCAGGTGGTCATGTGGAGCTGGAAGATGCGAAAGTTGATATTCATAACCAATCAAGCTTGCAACGTGGTGCGAAGTATTACGTTAACTACTGCATGGGTTGCCACTCCCTGAACTTCAGCCGCTACAACCGTGTGGCTGCTGACTTGGGTTTGACCGATGAGCAAGTGGCTAAAAACCTGATCTTTACCCGTAACGCGGATGGCGAGTTGGAAAAGCCGGGTGCGTTAATGAAAAACGCCATGTCCCAGAAGCATTCTGCCGAATGGTTCGGTGCGCCGCCACCGGATTTGTCGTTGGTGGGGCGTTCACGCGGATCGGACTGGATTTACAGTTACATGAAGGCATTTTATGTTGACCCGACCCGTCCGCTGGGGGTGAATAACACCGTATTCCCTAATGCCGGTATGCCTCACGTCTTGTGGGAATTGCAAGGCTGGCAGGAAAAGCAGTGTACTAAGGAAGGCGAAGGTGATCACGCAGTGGAACATTGCGAGCTAAAACTCACCAAAGCAGGAAGCATGACCCCGGTTGAATATGATCAAACGGTGCGTGATATTACGAACTTCCTGACTTATGTGGGTGAGCCTGCCAAATTGCACCGTACTACCTACGGCATCTTCACGTTGCTGTTCTTGGTATTGTTCGCCGTGGTTGCGTATTTCCTTAAGAAGGAATACTGGAAGGACGTGCATTAATCCTTCATCGGTATAACACCTTGAAGCCACTCTAGTGTAATATAGAGTGGCTTTTTTGTTTTCAGTACAGGGAGTCCCGCTTATATGGCTTCGCTTTCCAGCCGAAGATCTGTGATGACATTATTTTCCGCCCCCGACTGCGCAGACAGTCACCGGGTGCGTATTGTTCTGGCGGAAAAAGACATTACCGTCGATATTCTCAACATCAACCCCGATAACAAACCCGAAGATCTCTCGGAGTTGAACCCTTACAACACTACGCCAACCTTACTTGACCGTGATCTGGTGTTGTATGACGCCCGTATTATTATGGAATACTTGGATGAGCGTTTCCCGCATCCGCCCCTGATGCCGGTTGACCCGGTGACACGGGCGCATTCGCGTTTGGCACTGTTCCGTATTGAAAAAGACTGGTTCTCACTGGTGCATGATATTGAGCATGGTGATGCTGAAACCGCTTCCCAGGCCCGTAAAATCTTGCGCGAAAGTGTGTTGTCAGCCGCAGAAGTGTTTTCGGTTAAGCCCTATTTCCTCAGTGACGATTTTTCCTTGGTGGATTGCACGATTGCACCGATCTTGTGGCGTTTACCAAAATACGGTATTGATGTCCCTGAAAAGCAGGGCAAGCCTATTTTGAAGTACATGGAGCGCGTATTCTCACGGGATGCGTTCCAGCAGTCATTAAGCAAGGTTGAAAAGTCGATCCGCCCATGAGTCAGCCGAATCCCCCTGAATTTATTGCCACGCCGAAACGCCCTTATTTATTACGGGCGTTTTATGAATGGATCGTGGATAACGGCATGACGCCACACATTATGGTCGATGCGCGTTCGCCTAAGGTGAAAGTACCGCGTCAATTCGTCAAAGATGGCAGCATTGTGTTGAATATCAGCATGACCGCCGCTAATAATCTGCTGATGGATAATGAGAAAGTCACCTTTAATGCTCGTTTCAGTGGCAAAGCGATGGCAGTCTGGTTGCCAATTTGGTCAATCATGACGATTTATGCGCGTGAAACACACGATGGTTTGAATTTCCCGCTGGAAGAGTACGCCGAAAGCATGGCATTAGCCACAGCCGCAGCAGAAACACCGCGCCCTTCGTTGGCAAGCGTACCGGATGCTACAGCGAGTGAGGCAGCGGTCACAACTGAAACCGATGCGTCGGATGATGATGAGCCGCCGCCACCCAAACCGACGACACGCCCCTCTTTCCTGCGAGTAGTGAAATAAGCCGAATGCTGTCTTTAATTGCAGCAATGGCTCAGCGGCGGGTAATTGGGTGCAAGGGTGCTATGCCTTGGCATTTACCGGCAGATTTGGCGTGGTTTAAGCAAAACACCCTCGGCAAACCCATTATCATGGGGCGTAAAACGTGGGATTCGATTGGGCGGGCGCTACCGGGGCGGCGCAATATCGTGATTTCACGCGATGCTACGTTCCAACCCACGGGTGCTGAACGTGCGAGTTCACCGGATCTGGCAATGGCAGCCGTTGCTGATGCGCCGGAAATTATGGTGGTAGGTGGTGCACAAATTTATCAGCACTTTCTTGCAGATGCCGATCGTCTGTATTTAACCCTGATTGATGCTGATTTTACAGGCGATACGTTTTTTCCCGACTATAATCAGTACCAATGGCGTACCTTGGAACAGGTTTATCATTCTGCTGACGCTAAAAACCCCTATCCTTATTCTTTTTTGATTCTTGAACGGGAATTCTGATCCCAAGGAGACTCTTCCCCATGAGTTCACTGTTGATTGTTAATGCTAACGTGGTTAATGAAGGGCAGACGATTGAAGCGGATGTCTTAATCCGCAACGGGCGTATTGAGGCGATTGGTCAGCATTTGTCAGCGCCGGGTGTTAACGTTCTGGATGCGGCGGGTCGTCATTTACTGCCCGGTATGATTGACGGGCAAGTGCATTTTCGTGAACCGGGGATGACCCATAAAGCGGATATGGCGACGGAAAGCCGTGCGGCAGTGGCGGGGGGGATCACCAGTTTCATGGATATGCCCAATACCATTCCCAATACGCTGACCTCGGCAATTTTGCAGGAAAAAAAACAGCTCGCAGCGGGACGTTGTGCCGGTAATTACGGTTTCTATTTGGGGGCAGCCAATAGCAATCTTGAAGCCATTAAAGCCTTAGATCCGCGTGAGGCGTGCGCGGTTAAAATCTTTATGGGGGCGTCTACCGGGAATATGTTGGTTGATGACCCGGAGGTGTTGGAGCAGATTTTCCTGCATTCACCGGTGATGATTGCGACACATTGTGAAGATTCGCCCACGATTATGGAAAATGAGGAAAGTTATCGCAGCATTTACGGTGAGGCGATTCCCGTGCATTTGCATCCGACGATTCGCAGTGAGGCAGCGTGTTATAAGTCCTCCGCATTAGCAATGGAATTGGCGCAGCGTTCTGGAGCACGTTTGCATATCTTGCATATTTCCACGGCAAAAGAAGCCGAGATGTTTGCGGATATTCCTTTGAAAGATAAGCGGATTACGGCGGAGGCGTGTGTGCATTTCCTGCATTTTGCGGATGAAGATTACGCCACGAAAGGTTCATTGATCAAATGCAACCCAGCGATTAAAACAGCCGAAGATCGTGCCGGTATTATTCAAGCGCTGTTGGATGGTCGTATTGATGTGATTGCCACGGATCATGCCCCGCATACGTGGGAAGAAAAACACAGTGCCAGTTATTTCAAAACGCCATCAGGGTTGCCGTTGGTACAACACGCGCTGCAAACGGTGTTAGAGCATTATCAGGATGGCATTTTTACCTTGGAATTCATTGTTGAAAAGACCAGTCATGCAGTAGCCGAGTTGTTTAACGTGAAAGAGCGGGGGTATATCCGTGAAGGGTATTGGGCTGATTTGACGCTGGTCGATCTGGAAAAGCCCTTTGTTGCCACCCATGCGAACAGCTTGTCGAAGTGTGGTTGGACGCCGTTTGATGGCTATGAATTCCGCTCCAGCATTGCCGCCACCGTGGTTAACGGTCAGTTGGTGTGGCAAGACGGCAAATTGCTGGACGTTGCGCCTGTTGGGATGGCACTGGAGTTTGTGCGTTAAAGTTCCCGCACCACACGGAAGCCGAGGTTGGTATCCATTTCATCCATGTAGCGTTTTTTGCGGGCGGCGCTGCGAGCGCGTGCAGCGGGGTCAAACCACGAGCCACCCTTAGTGACATACCAGTAAGGGCTGGCGGCAATGGACGGGCTACCATCACGGTTAGCGTTCAGGTGGGAAGTCGTCCAGTGATCTTGGGTAAACTCCCACACATTACCGTGCATATCGTGTAAGCCCCATGCATTCGGGGCTTGTAACCCTACTTCGCTGGCTTTGGGGCTAGGGAAACAATGTGGCAGATACCACCGGCGTTTCTCCCGCTGTTCCCGATAAGGAAAAAACGGGTTGAAATGCACTTCACGGCAACTGACATCTTCGCCATGATGAAACGGGGTAGTCGTGCCAGCACGCGCCGCATACTCCCATTCTGCTTCGGTCGGCAGGCGATATTTCTGACCTGTTTGCAGGCTTAACCATGCCAAGAACAGTTTAATATCTTCCATACGAATATTGATGGCGGGGTAGCGACCTTCATGCCAGATGAGTTCTGGGCGTAAAAACCACTCGGTATCCTCGCGAAATAGCCGGAATTCTTCACCCGTGATGGGGTAAATGCCAATAGCGAAGGGTTTACGGATCATGGTGAGGTGGCGCGGTGCTTCGTCACGCTGATGCCCGTGTTCGCTAGGTTCTGAACCCATTTCAAAACGCCCGGCTGGGATGATTGCTAATTCTGGACCATTGCGACCGGTTTTCAGGGTGTCATGAAACTGAGGGGGTAAGTGGTACGCCTGCGCGGTAGCTTGTTGTAATTGCGTAATTTGTTGAGGTGTTAATTCGTCAACAAATACGGTATGTGCTTCATAGGTGAGGGTTTCTGTCATTATCTTGCTCAATTAGTAACAGGTAATATACTGAACTTCTGGTATTATCCCCAAATTTAGTGCAAATACAACGCCAAAAAATCATTTTTGCACTATAGTTAAACCGAGGGTTAGTACTAGTGGTCAGTCAAAGACGGGGAGCTTGTCAATGAATAGAAGGCTTGTGTGTAGAAATAGCGTAGGGCAGCGTAGCACTGCTCAACTTTTGTTAGATGGTTTGATTCTTTACCGTCAGGATTTGGGTGATCTGGGTAAACAATTGGAGCGTTTATTACGGGAAGGTGGCATGAGGTCGACTTTTGACCCTGCATTTTCCTTGAGAGTGCATTGAAACGGTGCATTAAAATGATTGTCACCGTCATGAACTATTTGCCTAGCTACCACGACTCTTAAGGGAACATAGTAGTGTGATGGTCATGAGTTGAGAGTTTATAGCCCCGGTTCTCCGGGGTTTTTTTATGGGCTGCTTAATCACTGTACAATTACCATTGGTTCCCAGAATACTACAGCTTGTCGGCATAAGTTGTGTTTTTCCAGCATAGGTTTCAGTTTTCAGTATAATAGCCTTAGTTAATACGCATCTAATCATAAAAGTAATAGGTGGCTCTATGCCGATACATTTAGCTTCTCCGCGCCAGCAGTCAGGTTTGAGCCTGATTGAGGTGTTAATTGCCACAGTGGTGTTGTCTACCGGGTTGTTAGGTCTCGCCGGTCTGCAAATTGCCGGGATGAAGACCACGCACAATTCTTATCAGATGCAACAAGCGACTTGGATCGTGCACGATTTGCTGGAAAAAATGCGAGCAAATCGTGCAGAAGTGTTTCGTATGGATAGTGACCCAAAACCTGTATCCCAGTATTTGCTGACTAACTTGACCTCCGCAGCAACGCACTGTGCCGATCTTACGAAAAAGCCATCAAAGGACTGTGCAACGGCTCTTTGTAGTAATCAAGAGCTGGCAACTTACGATCTTCATCAAACCTTGTGCGGGTATGGTTCAAGCACGGGGATCGGCAATGTCTTGATTGGAGGGCAATTGCAAGTCACTTGTCCAACGGGTAATTGCGGTAATGGCGTGACTGTGACGTTGCAATGGGATGAGCGCAATGCCACCCGTCAAGCCGACTTCGATGGTGGCACTGATGGCATTGAAACCTTCACCATTAATCTCAATGCGGTTTTATAAGGGGAAAGCATGAAATACGGCAATAAACAGCGCGGGCTTTCCTTAATCGAGTTGATGATCGCGATGGTGGTCAGCTTGGTGTTAGTCGCCGGTGTCGGCACCGTTTATATGAGCAGCAAGCGCAATTACCATGCCCGCGACCAACTCTCCCTGATGGATGAAACGGCACGGATTGCTTTGAATGCGTTAACCAAGCATTTGGAGCACGCGGGTTATGCTACTCCGGCAAAATTGCCAATTGTTGAGTATATGTACCCTCTCGGCGGCACTACGCCACCTAAAGCTGCTTGTGACGGTGCTAATAGTGGGGTGCATCCAAGTTTGAATCTGACGACATTTGCCGCACGAGCGACGCAGGATAATTATAAGCCGGATGGTGTGACCGCTACAGGCGATGCCGTCAGTGTACGTTTTTTGGGTGATCCGACCTTATTTACCGATTGCGCTAATGGCGTACTGCCTGAGGATTGTCGCGTGGGTAAAGCGCCTAGCATGGAAGCCGCACTCATTTACAACACGTTTTTTGTGAATGAAAGTACCGGGCATCCGACCTTGATGTGTTTCGGTTCGCGCAATACCAGTGCGACACCTATTGCCAATGGTGTTGAGAATGTTCAGTTTTTGTATGGTGTTGATGCCAATGCTGATGGCAATGTCGAGCAGTACCTGAATGCAACGGCGGTATCCGCAGCCGCAGCATGGCAGCGGGTGATCAGCATCAAAGCCGGTATTTTGGTCAGGTCGTTAGAGCCGGTATTGCCAGTGGCAGAAGCCAAGGCGTATCAAGTGTTGGATGTCCCGCTAAATCGTAATGATCGCTTCCAACGGTCGGTGTATACCACGGTCATTCATTTGCGCAACGTCGTTGAAGGTTAAGGTAATAACGATGCAAACCAGTAAAAATCAACAACAAGGGGCTGTGCTTGTGTGGGGCATGGTGATTCTCTTAACGTTAACGGTCATTGGCATTGCGGCAACCCGCATGGCAACGGTTGATAGCCGCATTGCCGGTAATCAGATGACGACCATGCTGACCTTTCAAGGGGCGGATTCGATGCTCAACAAGTCCCGCAGTTTGTATGAAGTGATGATGACCGTTCAAAAGGGAACCGCCGAAAATGGTAAGCATCGGGTGCGTAAAATGAGTGACATGAATGCCGCAGTGGCTGGTACTTGGAATGATGGTTACACCGATAATGCCAATGGCGTGGCAGTTACCGCGCAGTCATCCATGGGTGATGAATCGGGTTGTCCGCCCTTAAAAGGCATTGCGATGACAACCGAAATGACGCCGGATGCTGGTGGTATTGCCTGCCGCGTATTTACTACGGATGCGGATGCATCCTTAGCGGGGACGGGGGCGCAAAGCAGGCATTCTGAAGGTGTGTTAAAGCCCGTTCCCAAAATTAACTAAGCAGGAATTAATCATGACAACAATAAAAAAGCACCAAGGTTTTACCCTGATAGAACTGATGATCACGGTCGCCATTCTGGGAATTTTGGCAGCGCTTGCTTACCCCAGTTATACCGCGCAAGTACAAAAAAGCCGCCGTGCGGATGCACAAGTAGCCTTACAGGAAATTGCGCAACGTCAGGAAGCTTATTTTCTGCGTAATCGCAGTTACGCCAAAGATGTGACGCAACTAGGTTATGCTGCGACCAGTACTGAAGGTCAGTATGCGTTGAGTATTGCGCCAACACCAAACACTTGCACCGGGCTAGCAGTGGCTGCTTGTACGGGGTATGTGGCAAGTGCCGCCCCAGCGACAGGTAAGCCACAAGTTCACGATAAACCCTGTCAGGCGTTGACGCTGGACGACCGTGGCAGAAAACGTGGTGGTACTAATGCGACGACTGCCGCTGCGGATAACGCCCAGACTTGTTGGAAATAAACAGCGTTTGCTGTGAATAATTGCCCGTTAAACTTAATCACAAAAATAATGCCATGAAAAAACTACGTTGTAGCCTGCGGTGGCTGTTGTTAACCGCACCCTTGTTATTCGCGACTGTCTTAATGGCGGACGAAACCGAAATCTACTTTACCGACAAAAGCGGTGAAGTAGCCCCCAACGTGCTGTTTGTGATTGATGCATCGGGCAGTATGAGCCAAGTGGTGACGGGGGATGCCTCAAGCCGTACCCGGTTACAAGTATTAAAAGACTCGTTTCAAGAAGTCATGAATACCGCCCCCGCTAATTTGAATGTGGGTTTGATGCATTATGCCAACCACGGTTTAGGCAATGATTATTGGTGGAGTTCAATTAAGGGGGCGAATTTCCCTGTTTCACCGATTGATGCAGTGGTTAAACCATTGATTGAAACCCATCAAGCTAGCGATAACTTACCGAATCCCGCCACCGATACCACGACTGTCCGCGCGTTTTTGGCGAGCATTGTTAACAGTTGGTCGGCTAACGGTTACACACCGATTGTGGATTCATTGTATGAGGCGGCACGTTATTTTCGGGGTGAGACAGTGAAATGGGGTATGGATGTTCCCAGTATTGGTTGGGCTGCGCACCCGCTAACGTATGAAAATGCGCCGATTTGTACGAAGTCACATGAAGCTGAATGTGTCAAAAGTTGGGGGCAATGCAACACTAACATTGTAGCGGGCAGTTGTACCGCCACCAGCCATAATCAATGTTGCAATTGGATCACCACTGGCGGTGATGGTTCGGGGTATTGCAAGGATGATAATTACACTTGCGCCACGGTGATCGAAAAATGCAAACACACAGTCTGCGATACCGTTGCAGGCGCTCCCTCTTACAAATCCCCGATTCAATACAGTTGCCAAGCCAATTACTTGGTGTTGATGTCGGATGGTAAGCCGGAATACCCCTATTTCCCTGGTTTGAAGGATACGGATGGCACACACTACTATCCGCCTTCCGTCAAAAACTTGGCGTTGGGAGATTTTAAGCCTATGCCCAATCCTGCGTGGACTGCATACTTTACTAACCTGATTGCTACCAATAACAGCCAGATTAAAGTCGCGCCGCGTTTGCAGGATTATCTGGAGGCACTAACGCCGGGAGCAGCTAAGGGGTGTCATACTGGCACTGCCCCACGCGGCTACAACAGTGGACGTTGTGGCCCAGAATTAACTCGGTGGTTAGCAGACACGGATCACAACACAACACTCAAAGGCAAGCAGGGGATCGAAACCTACACCGTGGCATTTGCACTAGCCGATGAGCCAACGGGTACTGCCTATTTGAAAGATTTGGCAACCAAAACAGATGGTGCGTTTACCGCCAACAATGCTAAAGAGCTGACAGGTGCGTTTAAAGCGATTCTGAGTGCGATTAGCAAAGGCGCATCATCGTTCAGTTCTCCCACGTATGCCATTGACACCAACAACATGCTGGCACACAGCGACGAAGTTTACATCCCCATGTTCAACCGCAGCAATACCGCCATGTGGTCGGGGAATTTGAAAAAGTTTGCCCGTACTTTAGACGGTAAAATCGTGGGTGGAACGCTAATACGGGATGCACAAAATCGGGTAACAAACGGTACTCCAGTTCTGAATGATAAAGGTGAATTCTTAGACGATGCCAAAGACCTCTGGGGCGTGGCGAGTGGTAAAGATGTCTCTATAGGCGGTGCTGCCAGCCAATTACCTGCACCGTCTGCCCGTAACTTGTATACCGATGTAAGCACAAACGCCGATTTGACCGCTACAACCAATGCGCTGAAAGCGAGCAATACCAATATTACTGATACCATGTTGACGGGTATCACCACGGCAACAACCGATGCCAGTAAATTGTTTGACGGTACTGCGGCTGATCTGGCCACGTTATTGACTAAATACCCTGCTTTGTCCGCTTGGGCTAGCGGATTAGATCTCACCAAATTGGGGACTCCCTATGATGGTATCAGTTGTTTCGGCAGCTACACGGACTGTACGGGTAAATCGAAGTTTGTGTTGAGTCTCGACGGGAGTAAATGTGTCAACATCAGCGCCGTGACGACGTGCACTACGGCTAATTCTGCCTTAGCAAGCGGCGAACGTGAGCAATTGTTGAACTTTGCACGGGGTGATGCGAATCCTGATCCGTTGGTGACGACACCCCGTCAGCACATGGGTGATATGCTCAACAGCAAACCGCTGGTGGTGGATTATGGTGGCACGGATGGGCAGCGTATTTTCGCGGCGACCAATGAAGGTTTCTTGCACTCTATTGATACCGATACGGGGGTAGAGCAATGGGCGTTCATGCCGAAAAGTTTGTTGCCGAATATTCAGAAGTTCATGGCTAATGAACCCACCAAAGAACATGTATACGGCATTGATGGTCCGCTAACCTTATGGAATTATGACAAAAATTCGGACGGTAAAATTAAAACCAGTGACGGTGATAAGCGCGTTCTGTTCTTTGGCTTGCGTCGTGGTGGCAGAGCCTATTACGCACTGGATATTACCAGCCCGAATAGCCCAGTGATTTTGTGGAAAAAAGACAGTACCCTGACGGTGGACGGTAACGCTTGGCAAGAATTGGGTGAAACCTGGTCAAAACCCACCTTGGCAAAAATGCGCATTGGCAGTGTGACGAACAACAAGGTGCGTGATGTGGCGGTGTTCGGTGCGGGTTACGATGCGTCTAAAGATGCCGAAACCGGTCGTCAGCCTGATCAATTCGGTCAGGATGTTATGATTGTGGACGCCTTAAGCGGTGAACTGCACTGGTCATTGCAGCGCGATGTCTATAAGGGCAACCCTGCTAATAACCCTATCAAACACAGCATCCCCGGCGACATTCGGGTACTGGATATGGATCGCAATGGCACGCTTGATCGCTTGTATTTTGCGGATACCGGCGGCAATGTGTGGCGCGTCGATATGGATCACGATTTGCGTGACAGTGACCCGGATATGTACAACTACGATGACGCGGTTCTCACCAAAATGGCGGACTTGGGTACGAATGGCGATCACGGCACGGATACGCGCAAGTTCTTCTACGAACCTGACACTGCGCTGCTTCAGCACAATGGCAAAACCTACATGACGATTTCCTTGGGCAGCGGCTACCGCACGCACCCATTGAATACCAATACCGAAGACCGCTTCTACGTGTTGATGGAACCGAATGTCTACAACGAACCCCCAGCCGGTTTCGTCGCCCTCACGAATGCGGATTTGGTCAATGCTAAAACCGGCTTCACCGGTGTGAATGACAACCTGCTCACCCCGCCTGCCGGTACTGTCTATAAAGGTTGGTATTACGATTTCGCGCATACGGGCGAAAAAGTACTCGCACCAGCAGTCACATTCTTGAACAAAGTCGTGTTCACGACGTTTGCACCTGTGGGTGAAGCGGGTCAAGGCGCATCGAATGACCCTTGTGAAGTGCCTCCCAACAGCGCTCGCGCTTATGTGTTGGATTTGTTCACGGGTAAAGCGGTTGCCGATCTTGACCGTAAAAAGGCAACCGGCACGGGCGGCAAAGATGAATTTGTGGTCGCAGGTTTCAACGAAATTCTCGATGCCGCCAAGATCATCTTCCGTATGCCTAGTGCTGCTGATGGTGGTGACTGTGCTGCGGGTGACTGCCAGCAAACCGTAGAGATCCGCGTTGGCAAGCTGGAAATGCCGCTTCTGGATGCGAGTAATGATATACCGAACGTTGGGGTAGGTGGGGTGACGGGCAGTGTCGACTTGACTGACATCTTACCGCGCATGTTCTGGTTAGATCACAACGTGACCGATTAAGCCGCCAGCCATTGCCCTAAGCTGACCCGTGCATTGCCTGCCAAATCCGGTAGGCAGTGCACTTGTTGAAAGCCTGCCAGTTGCAGCAGGGTGGTGACGGCTGTTCCCTGATTGTAGCCGTGTTCCAACAATAACCAGCCACCGTTTACTAACCAGTGCGGGGCGGTTTGCACGATGTGACGAATGTCATCCAGCCCGTCTTGCCCGGCGATCAGTGCGCTTAACGGTTCAAAGCGCACATCGCCTTGGGTGAGGTGTGGGTCATTAGCTTCGATGTAGGGTGGATTGGAAACAATAACCTCAAAGCGTTGTGGTGACAGGTTGCTGAACCAGTCGGACTGGATGAAGCTGACATTATGCAGTTGGTGGGTGTTGGCATTTTCGATTGCAACGGCGAGAGCAGCGGCGGAAAAATCGCAGGCGGTAATGTTGAGGTCAGGGCGTTCGCTGGCGAGGCTCAGGGCGATTGCGCCAGTGCCAGTGCCAAGGTCGAGGATAGAGGAACGAAGAACCTCACCCCCCGCCCCCCTCTCCTTGACAGGAGTGGGGGAGGAAGAAAAAGCCCCCTCTTGTCCCCCCTCTCCTGTCAAGGAGAGGGGGCTAGGGGGTGAGGTTCTTTCTTCAAGCAAAAACAGGGCGGTTTCAACCAGTAGTTCGGTTTCGGGGCGGGGAATGAGTGTGTCGGCAGTGACTCTTAGGTTCAACGTCCAGAATTCACGCTGTCCAGTCAGGTGTGCAACCGGTACACCGCGTATACGTGCGTCCAATAATTTCCTGAAAGCGGTTTCTGTGGCACTGTCTACGGGTTTTTCAGGCCAGGTATACAAGTAGGTGCGTGATTTTTGCAGGCAATACGCCAGCAAGATTTCTGCATCTACTCGTGCTGACTCCGAGGTGGCTTGCAATTGCTGATGTGCATCCGCCAGCAACTCTTGATTATTCATCCGCCAACGCCGCTAACTGATCGGCTTGGTATTCGTTGATGAGCGGTTCAATCACTTGGTCAACGTTGCCCACTAGGATTTCATCCAATTTATACAGTGTCAGGTTAATACGGTGATCGGTGACGCGCCCTTGTGGGAAGTTGTAAGTGCGGATGCGTTCAGAACGATCCCCTGACCCCACTAGGCTCTTGCGAGTTTCGGCTTGTTCAGCAGCTTGTTTTTGGCGTTCGCCTTCAAAAATGCGTGATTGCAATAGCCCCATCGCTTTGGCGCGATTTTTGTGTTGCGAACGTTCTTCCTGACATTCGACCACGATGCCGGTGGGAAGGTGGGTAATGCGGATGGCGGATTCGGTTTTGTTGATGTGCTGCCCACCTGCACCGGAGGAGCGATAGGTGTCGATCTTTAAATCGGCGGGGTTAATGGCGGTGGCTTCCACTTCGTCCAGCTCTGGCATGACCGCTACCGTGGCGGCGGAGGTGTGAATCCGCCCTTGTGATTCGGTGGCAGGCACGCGCTGCACGCGGTGTGCGCCGGATTCAAATTTGAGTCGTGAATAAGCACCCTGACCAATAACGCGCGAAATGATTTCTTTGAAACCGCCGTGTTCGCCTTCGTTTTGGCTAATGATTTCCACTTGCCAGCGGCGACTTTCGGCGTAACGTGCGTACATGCGGAAGAGGTCTCCGGCGAAAATCGCGGCTTCATCCCCGCCAGTGCCTGCGCGGATTTCAAGGAACACGTTGCTGTTATCGTGTGGATCTTGCGGTAATAGCAATTTTTGCAGGTCGAGTTCGAGCACGGCACGGCGAGCTTTGGCGGTTTCGATTTCTTCTTGTGCCATATCACGCATTTCGGGGTCTGCGAGCATTTCTTGCGCGGCTTCGATGTCGGCGGCGGTTTGTTGGTAGGCGTGAAAACCTTGCGACACCGGTTCGAGCTGGCTGTATTCAATCGAGAGTTTGCGGAATTGTTGTTGATCGCCAATCACATCCGGTTCACCCAACAGGGCGGAAATTTCGGCGTAGCGTTCGCTTAAAGCTTCAAGTTTTTGCAGGATAGATGCTTTCACAGATTTTTAGCCGTCGTCGTCAGTGGAAAGGTTAAACAAGGCACGAGCATGTGCCAATAATTGGTGGTCGCCGTTGCGTGCCGCGTGGTGCATGGCTTGGGTCGCGTCGTGTGAGAGTTTGTTTGCTAGGGTATGCGCCAGAAATTGCAGGGCTTCTTCTGGGCTTTTGCCGTTTTGCAGCAAGGCAGCGGCTTTTTCGAAGACTTCTTGGCGGATGTTGTCGGTGCGAGCGCGGTAGGCACGAATGGTGTTCATGTGGTCTTGCGCCCGTAGCCATGCCATGAACTGGCTGACTTCGGTGAGAACCATGCCTTCGGCTTGTTCGGCAGCAGCGCGGCGCGATTGGAGATTTTCCTCGATTACCGAATGCAAATCGTCCACGGTGTATAAGTAAACATCATCGAGTTGCGCGACTTCTTGCTCAATATCACGTGGAACGGCAATGTCGACCATGAACATGGGGCGGTGTTTGCGGATTTTGAGCGCCCGTTCCACCGCGCCTTTGCCTAAAATCGGAATGGGTGAGGCGGTGGAGGAAATCACAATATCCGCTTGCGGCAAATGATCGGCTAATTCGGGTAAGCCGATGCCTTTGCCACCGTATTCTGCGGCGAGTTTTTGGGCTTTGTCGATGCTGCGGTTGGCAACAATGATCTTGCCAATGTGGTTGGTGGCAAGGTGTTTGCCGACGAGTTCGATGGTTTCGCCTGCGCCAATCAGTAGCGCGGTTTGGGTTTCGAGTTTGCTGAAAATTTGCTTAGCAAGGCTAACAGCAGCGAATGCGACGGAAACGGGGTTTGCGCCAATGCTGGTCTGGGTGCGCACTTTCTTGGCAGTGGAAAAGGCGTGTTGCATCAGGCGGTTTAATTGGTTGCCGGTGGTGGCTTGGTCGCTGGCGGCTTGCAGGGCGGTTTTGAGTTGCCCCAAAATTTGCGGTTCGCCCAATACCAGCGAATCCAGCCCGCAAGCAACCCGCAGGGCGTGGCGCACGGCTTCGTCTTGTTGGTAGATGCATAAGTAGGGGCGCAATTGTGCCGCCGGTATTTTGTGCCAGCTTGCCAACCAGTCAACCAAGGCTTCTGCGGATTGCTGCGAATGCGTGGCGGCGTAGATTTCGGTACGGTTGCAGGTGGAGAGTATCAAGCTTTCAGGCACGACTTGATGCGCCGCGTGCAGTGCCAGTGGCAAGCTGTCGGGTGAGAACGAAACCTTTTCCCGGATGGAGACTGGGGCGGTTTTATGATTGACGCCAACGATCAGGATGGACATTCAGTAGTTTACCAACGGATACATGTCAGCCTTTGCACTTTTTCAGGGCGAGGTAGTTAACTTTCAGAACCGCGAATTTTCTGATACGTTATGGCTTATTACAAGGTAATTCGCTGAATATATCCTTAAACCTATTGCAACATTATACGATCAGTCACAATCAGGCGTTGTGACAGACCGGAGAAATACATGCCCAGCACTCGTTTACCGCCCCGTTTTGTGAGTTTGACTCTCGCGCTCTTGATTGGTGGCTGTACGTTGGGGAATGCCCCATTTGCCGACCAATCAATCAGTAATGTTGCCACTTTCAGTAGCCCTTTAAGCTATCAGGTTTACAATATCTTGGCGGGGGAAATGTTTGTAAATCAGGGCAATGTGGCGCAGGCAGCGTTGCATTACGTCGCCGCTGCTCAGCAGACCACTGACCCGGCTGTTGCGCAGCGGGCGGTGGAACTGGCGATGAGTGCAGAGGATACGCCATTGGCAGGGCGGGCGCTGGAACGGTGGATTAAACTGTCCCCGGATTCTAGCGAGGCGATGCAGTATCAAGCCTTGGCTAAGGTGCGTGCTGAAAAGTACGCGGAAGCGGTTAAGGATTTGGTGAAAGTCCGTGATGCCGCCGAAAAAAAAGCCGGGCATGGTTTTGCGTTCATCGTATCGTTGCTGGCATTAGAGTCGGACGCGAATAAATCTTATGAAACCTTCAAGCACTATGTAGAGAGTGCGGACAGTTCACCGCAGGCGCAACTCGCCTTAGCGTCGTTTGCGCTCAAGGTGGAGCAATTTGAAGTCGCGTTGCAGGCGAGTCAGGCGGCAAAAAAGCAGGGTAATGCCGCCGAGAAGGTGCAGGCAGCACGTTGGGCTGCTAAAGCTTTGGCAGGCTTGGGGAAATTACCCGAAGCGATCAAGGAACTGGAAGCCACTGGTAAGCAAGCCCAGGATACCGACTTCAAACTGGATTATGCCCGCCTGTTGATTTTGGCGGATCGGCGCGAGGAGGCATTGTCGCTATATCAGCAGCTTTACGATACCTTCCCCAATAACTTGGATGTGCTTTACACCTTAAGCTTGTTGCACTTGGAGCAAAAGTCTTTCACCGCCGCTGAACCGTTGATTGCTAAGTTGCTAACCGTGCCGGGGCGTGCGGCGGATGCCAGTTATTTCATGGGGCAAATTCATGAAGGCTTGCAACGCCCTAAGCAGGCGATTGAGGTTTACCAACAGGCCATCGGTGGGCAGTACAGCCGCCAAGCTACGTTGCGTGTGGCTGATTTATTGGTCGAAACAGAAAATTTGGCGAAAGCGCGTGAGTGGTTGCAGGCGCAAGTGGATACCACCAACAACAATGAGCGCCAAGTATTGCTGCTACAGTTAGATGGGCAACTGTTGCATGATGCAGGGCAGTATGCCGAGGCTATCGAGAGCTTTGGTAAGGCATTGGCGGTGAAAGCAGACGACCCGGATGTCTTGTATTCCCGCGCTTTGAGTACTGAAAAATTGGGTGATTTCGGCAAGGCTGAGGCTGATTTGCAGGCGGTACTCAAGTTGCAGCCTGATAATGCGACGGTGTTGAATGCCTTGGGGTATATGTTGGCGGTCAATACGCAACGTTACGCAGAAGCCAGCGAGCTGATCACTAAAGCAATCGCTGGTCGCCCGGATGATCCCGCGATTATGGATAGCATGGGTTGGGTGTTGTTCCTGATGGGCAAACCAGAAGAAGCGGAAACTTGGCTACGCAAAGCCTATACTCTGTTGCCAGACCCCGAAATTGCCAGCCATTTGATCGAAGTGTTGGCGGTGCGTGGCAAGAAAGCCGAAGCGCAGGCTATTCTCGATACCATGCTCAGCAAATTTCCAGACGATAGTTTATTGCTCAAAGCCAAGGAAAAGCTGACTGGCTTGTAATCTTTTCATTATTTAAGGATAAGGACTCATGAAACAATGGATGCTGGTGGCAGCGTGTTGCGCATTGATGCTGGGCGGGTGTGCAACGCAGACCAAAAGCCCATCCCAAGGTGCAGACGTTTCGACCAAACCGACTGATGCGCAAAGTGCATGGCAGCAACGTCAGGCTGATTTCTCCCGTATGAGTAGCTGGCGTTTACAGGGCAAAGTGGGGGTGCAGTTTCAGGAGCAAAGCGCTTCTTTCAATATGTCATGGCTACAAACCGGCAAAGACCAGTATGAGATGAACATTAAGAATCCGCTGACGGGTTCGATTGTTGCCTATCTCAAGGGTGAGCGTTCTGAAGTGGTGATGCAGGCTAATGGTAAGACTTACAAAGACGCCAATGCCGAGCGCTTGCTGCAAGGTCATCTTGGGGTGTCCTTACCGCTGGATGGCATGAAGTATTGGGTGCGTGGCATTCCTGCCCCCGATTCTCCGGTGCAGCAAGTCAAGCTGGATGCGCAAGGTCGCCCCGAACTGCTGCAACAATCCGGCTGGCAGGTGGAATACAGCGGCTGGCAAGGTGCGAATTGGAAAGCGCTACCGGAAAGGATCAACCTGAGTCGTACCCCGGATAACACCAAGGTCAAAGTGATCGCAAAAGATTGGCAGACCAGATATTAATTACCCCTCACCCCAACCCCTCTCCCTCAAGGGGAGAGGGGCTAAAGGCATTTCGTGCATGATGCAAACACTGACACTACCCGCACCTGCTAAGCTTAACCTGTTTTTGCACATTACCGGCAGGCGAGCGGATGGCTACCATTTGTTACAAACCCTGTTTGTATTCCTCGATTTTGGCGATGAAATCACCTTGAGGGTGCGCGATGATGGCGCAATCCACCGTCCAGCCGGTGCGGAAGGTGTGCCGGAAGCGGCTGACCTGACGGTGCGGGCAGCACGTTTGTTGCAGCAAGTGAGTGGTTCGCCGTTGGGGGCAGATATTCAGGTGCTCAAGCGCATTCCGATGGGCGGCGGTTTAGGGGGCGGCAGTTCCGATGCGGCAACGGTGTTGCAAGGCTTGAATTACCTCTGGCGTTGCGGCTTGAGTACGGATGATTTAGCCGCATTAGGCTTGCGTCTGGGCGCGGATGTGCCGGTTTTTGTGCGCGGTCATGCCGCATGGGCGGAAGGTGTTGGCGAGCAATTAACCCCGGTGAGCTTGCCTGAATCTTGGTATGTGGTGATCCACCCCGGTGTGCATGTGCCGACGGCGGAACTTTTTTCTGATCCGGGCTTGACACGTGACTGTCCGCCCATTACATTAGCGACCTTCCACGCGGGGCTAGGCATAAATGTCTTTCAACCGGTGGTAGAAAAGCGTTATCCCGAAGTTACTGCTGCATTACGTTGGCTGTCTCGGTATTCAAGCGCGATGTTGACGGGTTCAGGCAGTTGCTTGTTCGCTCCGGTTATCAGTAAGCAAGAAGGTGAAACAATCCTGCAATGCTTACCTAATGACTGGTTTGGATTTGTCGCAAGCAGTGCGAATGTTTCGCCTTTGCAACAAAAGCTGTTAACATTGTCAACGCTTCACAACTAGTTTCAGAAGGGTCGTCGCCAAGCGGTAAGGCACTGGATTTTGATTCCAGCATTCCCAGGTTCGAATCCTGGCGGCCCTGCCATTTTCCTCCCCCCACTCAATGCGGATATGTCATGGCTGACGATAAAATGATGGTGTTTACAGGTAATGCTAATCCTGAACTCACCGACAAAATCGTCGATCACCTCGGAATTCCCACCGGTAAAATCAAAGCAGAACGCTTCAGCGATGGTGAAGTGCACGTTGAGATTTTGGAAAACGTGCGTGGTCGTGATGTTTTCATCGTGCAATCTACCTGTGCGCCTACCAACGATAACCTGATGGAATTGCTGATCATCGCTGATGCGTTGTATCGTGCTTCCGCAGGGCGGATTACCGCCGTAATACCGTATTACGGTTATGCGCGGCAAGATCGCCGGGTACGTTCACGGCGCGTTCCGATTTCTGCCAAGTTGGTGGCTGATATGATCGCGACTGGGCATGTTGACCGCGTGCTGACCATTGATTTGCATTCTGATCAAGTACAAGGCTTTTTTGACTTGCCGGTAGACAATGTTTACGCATCGGGTGTGTTGATTAAGGATGTGTTGGCGTGTGAGCTGGATAACATCATGGTGGTGTCACCGGATGTTGGCGGTGTAGTCCGCGCCCGTGCGCTGGCGAAAGGTTTAGGTGATGTCGAGCTGGCGATTATTGATAAGCGTCGCCCTGAGCCGAATAAATCCGAAATCATGAATATCATCGGTAATGTGGAAGGGCGCAACTGCATTTTGATCGACGATTTGATCGATACTGGCGGTACCTTGTGCAACGCTGCGATGGCATTGAAGCAGCACGGCGCATTGAGTGTGCGGGCGTATGCGACTCACGCGGTATTTTCCGGCAAAGCGGTCGGCAATATCGAAAACTCTCAGCTTGATGAAGTGGTCATCACGGATACCATTCCATTAAGCGACGCTGCAAAAAAATGTGCTAAGATTCGCCAGCTTTCGGTAGCCGGAGTGTTAGCGAAAACCATTTTACGTATCAATCAGGACGATTCTGTCAGCTCCCTGTTTGAAGGTTTATAAGTTTTAGTCCCCGTTCGCGGGTTTTTTAGTTGCCGTCCGGTCGCGTTCGGTAACGATTCTGTTGGAGAAGTAACATGTCAAAACAATACGTTCTGCAAGCGCAGGCACGTGACACACAGGGTAAGGGTGCGAGCCGCCGCCTGCGTAACACCGGTATGGTTCCTGCCGTTATTTACGGTGCAGGCGGTGAAGCACAATCCATTTCTTTGCGTCACAATGAAATGATCCGTAATTTGCAGGAAGAAGGTTTCTACTCGCAAATCATTACCGTTGATTTCGGTGATCGCAAAGAGCAGGCGATTCTGCGTGATCTGCAACGTCACCCGGCTAAGCCAATCATTATGCACGCTGACTTACAGCGCATCCGTGATGATGAAGAAATTCGCGTTCACGTGGCGCTGCACTTCCTCAATGACGACTTGGCGAAAGGCGTGAAAGAGCAGGGTGGTACAGTTAGCCACATGATTGCTGAAGTAGAAGTCTCTTGCTTGCCGAAGAACCTGCCTGAATTCATCGAAGTTGACATGATCAACGTCGAAAAAGGTCAGATTCTGCACTTGTCTGACCTAAAATTGCCAGAAGGCGTGAGCCTGCCAGCCTTGGCATTGGGCG
The DNA here is from genome assembly GCA_964398375.1 of uncultured Thiothrix sp. GTDB lineage: Bacteria > Pseudomonadota > Gammaproteobacteria > Thiotrichales > Thiotrichaceae > Thiothrix. Next base: position 7,442 of record CAYNNA010000016.1, on the reverse strand, counting down.
AAGACCACGATAACGCCATCGCGGCGATTCACTAAGGTCGATACCGATGGGAACCCCGATCCGCCTCATTGCAGGTTTGGGCAACCCCGGTAGCCAGTACGACAAAACCCGGCACAATGCCGGGTTTTGGTTTGTTGACGAACTGGCACGGCGCTACTCCGGCAAATTTGCTGTTGAGAAACGTTTTTCCGGTGAGGTCTGTAAACTGCAAGTCGGCAGCGCAACGGTATGGCTGCTCAAGCCCATGACTTTCATGAACCGTAGCGGGCTGGCAGTCAAGCAGTTAGCCAGTTTCTACCAAATTCCGGTGGAACAAATTTTAGTAGCGCACGATGATCTGGATATTGCACCCGGTGACGTGCGTTTGAAATTAGCCGGTGGTCATGGCGGACACAACGGTTTGCGTGATTGCCATGCGCATTTGAGCGCGGATTATTGGCGGTTGCGGTTGGGTGTCGGACACCCCGGCGACCGCAACAAAGTGGTCGATTACGTGCTGTCACGCCCTTCGCAGGATGACGAAATCGTGATTTCACGGGCGATTGATAAAGCAGCCGACCAGATTGAATTGATTTTAGCCGGTGAGATGCAGAAAGCGATGAACGCGCTGCATACTAAATAACGGTATAACTTTTGTCGGGTTGAAACCCGACCTACGAAAGAAGGTACGGATTCATGGGATTCAAGTGCGGCATTGTTGGTTTACCAAACGTGGGTAAATCCACTTTATTTAATGCGTTGACCAAAGCGGGCATTCAGGCAGCGAATTACCCGTTCTGTACGATTGAGCCAAATGTGGGCATCGTACCCATGCCCGATCCGCGCTTGGATGCCTTGGCAGCCATCGTGAAACCGATCAAGATTCTACCGACGACGATGGAATTCGTGGACATCGCAGGCTTAGTGGCTGGCGCGTCGCAAGGCGAAGGCTTGGGCAATAAGTTTCTGGCGCACATTCGCGAAACCGATGCGATTGCGCAAGTGGTACGTTGCTTTGATAACGATGACATTATTCACGTGGCAGGCAAAATTGACCCGGCGTCTGACATCGACACCATCAATACCGAGTTGGCGTTGGCAGATTTGGAGACGGCTGAAAAAGCGGTGAATCGTTTGACCCGTTCCGCCAAATCCGGCAGCAAAGATTTAGTTGCGCAAAAAGTGTTGGCAGAACGTTTATTCGCGCATTTGTCCGAAGGGCATTCGGCACGTTCAATGGAGATGACTCCCGAAGAACGCGCGTTGGCTATCCGCGAATTTCATCTGATTACCATTAAACCGCTTATGTTTATTGCCAACGTCAATGAAGACGGTTTTGACAATAACCCGTATTTGGATCAAGTCCGCGAGGTTGCCAAGCGTGAAAATGCGGTGGTTGTGCCCGTGTGTGCCGAAATGGAATCCGAACTCTCGCAATTAGACGATGCGGAACGTGATGAATTTTTGGCGGGCATGGGGCTGGACGAACCGGGTTTGAACCGCGTGATTCGCGCCGGTTACGATTTGCTGGGCTTGCAGACGTATTTCACCGCAGGCGTGAAGGAAGTGCGGGCATGGACTATCCCGAAAAATGCCACTGCGCCACAAGCAGCGGGCGTGATCCATACCGATTTTGAACGCGGCTTCATCCGGGCGCAAACCATTGCGTATGAAGATTTTATTGCTTACAAAGGTGAGCAGGGCGCGAAAGAAGCCGGAAAAATGCGTGCGGAAGGCAAGGAATACATTGTAAAAGACGGTGATGTATTGAACTTCTTATTTAATGTTTAATAGATTCCCCACTACTTCATCAGCGCGTTGGGGATGTTCCATTGCAGTTCCCCAACGCCGCTTGTCATATCGACTTCTAGGCGTATCAATCCGGCTTTTTTGACTTTAATACGGCTGTTAGGGCTGCCTAACAAGTGCGCGATTAAGGTTGAAAATTCCGGTTCATGACCCACCAGCCACATATTATCGTTATCGTTTGCGGCTAAGGCTGCCAGTGCTTGCAGCGTGGTTTGGGTGTCTGTGCCATGCGCTAACCACGGCACAATGACGGCTTTGGGGCAGGCGGGTAAGTGTTTACGTAAACCTTGCGCCGTTTCCAACGCCCTTACCAATGGGCTGCACAGCAAGTGGGTGGGCAATAAGGCGTGGCGTTGGCAAAAACGGGCAACCCGTTGCACTTGCTGGTGACCTTTGGGGGTGAGGCGACGTGCTTCATCAGGAATCGGCAGATCGTGAGCGTCGGCAGTGGCGTGGCGTAAAAAAGTTAGTGTGGTAGTCATGCGTCAGCGTTGCTGGTTTCAGCCTGTTCAAGCAGTAATAACGGGTCTTCTACGCCAGCCATGTCGCCCAACATGGCGGTATAGTTGCGCAAGTTGGCTTGCAGTTCCGCGAGTTCTTGACGGAACGCGAGGCGTTGCACCGAATCATTGAATGCCCCAGAAACGGACGGTTTGTGCCAACGCGCGGTGAAGGGGCGGATAATTTGGTTTAGAACCACAATCGCCAGTTTGGTAAATTCCAGACTGTCACGCCCATGACGTTTGATGATTTCGCGGGTAATTTCAAATAGCTTGTAAATGCTGTCGAGCGCGGTTTTCTCGTCACCGTCTTTGGGGTCAAGCGCTTGGGTGGTGATGCGGGTTAGCAGTTCGATGTACATTTCCCACGCGGCATCTTTGTCGGCATCGGCGAATTTCAATTCGAGGTTGAGGAAGGGCGGGTTGAGTTGCAGGTTGGTCATTTTCCATTTTTTCAGCCAGTCGCGCCAGATCATGAGAGTTCCTTTGGTTTATCGGTGATGCAACAAAGGATAAGCGTCGGATGGAGGGAGTGCAAGGGATACCCACCAAGGCAAGTTGGTCATGCAGTTTGATCAAGCCGCCCGCAGCATAAAATCCACGTGTAATTCATCAAAGGGGAACACAATCCGCCCATCCGCCTCTTTTGACAGAATTCCGGCATTGAGTAGCGCATGAATATCCGTGTGTACTGCCTTCACGTCGCGGTTTGCTCGCCGTGCTGCTTCACGCAGGGTCATAGCACCTGCCCCAGCCATCATTTTTAGCAGTTCCCAGCGTTTGCCTGACAACACTTTAAACAGCAGTTCATGGCTTTCAAAATTGATGGATGTGCCTTGTTCTTCCCCCCGAAAAGCTCCCAGCATCCGCCGATTGAGTTCAGCACGGGAACAAACACCTACAGTAACAGTGCGCATTTTACGACCTCCAATTATCCACATCATCCCAGAAATCAGTGAGCAGTTGCTCTGGTGAAACGAATGTATAGGGAACTTCTGTTTCACCGATATGCTTGTGGTCGCCTTTGCCAGCCTCATTGTCTTAGCGTAATACGCAATGACTATCAACCACAAAAGCCAAACCGTATTTGAAATAGTGCAGGCTGGCACGGACGGGGTTGGGAACTTCCCATACCCGCAACTCAACAAAGGTGTTTTCGCTGATGATTTGTCTGGTATCAATGATCAGTTTGGCTTTCATGTTGTATATGTTAACAACATTCTTTTTGTTGTCAATGCAAACAACATTCGTGATTCTTTGTGAGATTTAGTGTTCAACATCGTTTATTATCCGCCTATCGGGGATTCACCATCAGTTATCAGTATGCACGACATTTTTCTCAGTTATTCAACCAAAGACCGCGCACGCTTGCAGCCGCTGTTTCACGCATTGGCACAGCAGGGTTGGTCAGTGTTTTGGGATCATCAGTCTATCCACACAGGTGAAAATTGGCATCGCAAGATTTGAAGAGGCGATCAATAACAGCCGTTGTGTGGTGGTGGTGTGGTCAAAGCATTCGATACAGTCAGAATGGGTGTTGGAAGAAGCGAGCCGGGGTAAAAGCCGGAATGTGTTGTTGCCGATCAGGATTGATGCGATTGAGCCGCCGTTTGGTTTTGGAATGCGTCAGGCAGGTGATTTCACCGGCTGGAATGGTAAAGGTGATCATCCCGCTTTCATTGAATTGGCAGCGCAAATTTACGGCTTGTTAGGGCGTGGCACTCAGCCGCCACCGCCACCACCGAAATCTCGGATGGGTGTGGTGTTAGCGGGTGTGGCGGCTGTAGCAGTGGCAGGTACGGGTGTGTATTGGCAGCAGACTGGCGGTTTTACTGGGGAAGATGCTGCGGCGATTGCGCAACCCGTTGCACCTGTTGCCAAACCCCCGGTTGTATCTCCATCAGTTGCTACGCCACCAACGCCCACGCCAGCCGTTGTGCCACCTGTGATACCTCCCCAGCCACCTGAGCCGAAAACGCTGCCCTCCGAGCCGGAAATGGTCGACATCATTCCCGAAGGTAGTAAGCCAGTCAGCTTCACAATGGGTTGCGAGGAAGGGCGTGATGACGTGGAAGGTGGCTGCGTTAGCGACGAAAAGCCCGCGCATCAAGTCACGCTAACCAAACCGTATAAACTGGCAAAAACGGAAGTAACCGTAGCGCAGTTCAGAGACTTTGTGAAAGCAACCGATTACAAAACGACGGCAGAGCAAAAAGGTTCATGTTGGTCGTTGAATGCGAAGGGCAGTTGGGAAGATGTTAAAGGTAATTCATGGCGTAAATTGGGCTTTAAACAAGACGATGATCATCCAGTAGCTTGCGTTAGTTGGGATGATGCGCAAGCGTATGTGAAATGGCTCAGTAAAGAAACAGGCAAATCTTACCGCTTACCGACAGAAGCAGAATGGGAATACGCGGCTCGTAGTGGTAAAGAAGGCGCGTACCCGTGGGGACGAAGTATCGGTAAAAATAACGCTAACTGTTCTGGAGACTTGTGTGGTGATAAATTTGAATATACGTCTCCCGTAGGTAGTTTTGCGGCAAATTCTTTTGGCTTGAAGGATATGCACGGTAATGTTTGGGAATGGGTCAGTGATTGGAGCGGTGATTATGCGGCGAATCCGCAACAAGACCCGGAGGGTGCATCTTCTGGTGCTAACCGCGTGTTGCGTGGCGGCTCGTGGAGCTACGGACCGGACGTGCGTTCTGCTTACCGCCTGATCTCCTCGCCAGACATCCGTGGCAGTAACTTCGGTTTCCGTCCCGCCCAAGGTCAGTGAGCCAGGGAGGGCGGTGGAGCCGCAATGCCGCCAGAGGCGGTTTTGGTACGTGGATTTTGAGAATTGAGCGTTGACAAGGCAGTCCGACTCTTGCCACTATGCGGCGTATGACAGCCACATTAATTCACCGTAAACGTCACACTTTTGCCGATGGCAAGATCATGGAAATTGTGATTTGGGAAGTGCCTAAACCAGTTCTGGGTAGTGTTCATTGCTATAAATACCGTTTGTTTTACGGCGATAGCCAAAAACGTATTGTCGGTTATGATAATGAGCGTCCAAAAGGTGATCATCGGCATTACGGCGCACACGAAGAGCCGTACCAATTTACAGGAATTGAGTCGCTTCTGACCGACTTTTACGACGACATTGCTCAGCGGAGGGATGACTTATGAGAACATTAACCATTAGCCTCATGGATTCAGCGAGTGCGATGCGGGATATGCGTCAGAGTGCCATCCGTGCATGGAAAACAGGTGGCTATCAAGGTGAAGCATTGACTTACGCTACGCCAGCGCAACTGTTCAAGGTATTTACCCTGAAACGCTGGGAAATTATTGCCTGCCTGCAATCACAAGCACAGTCTGTCAGTCTTGAGAGTTTGTCCCGCTTATTGGGGGTTACGCCGCAGCATCTGCAAGAAGACTTGGATGTATTGCTTGCCGAAGGCGTGATTGAGCAGTATGCAGAAGGTTTTAGTATTCCTTACGCGGAAATTCACACCGATTTTACGCTAAAAAAAGCGGCTTGATTCAGGGTGGTAGTCCTAACCGGCGGTATCTACGCAGGGGATTGCTACGCTTCCTGCATAAACGCCCAATCAATCAGTAATTCGGGGAATAACCCCACCGCAGTCGGCTCATCTATCCCAAACATCAGTACTAATGTTAAACATAGTATCTGCCCTTTTTCAGATGAAGAGGGTAGACACGGGGGTCTACCCCTACGGAAGATGTTTGGTGTACCCACGGCCCATGAATTTTCGATTGCCATTGTAGGGGCAGACCCCCGTGTCTGCCCTCTTACTCTTATTCCTCCTGCATAAACGCCCAATCAATCAGCAGTTCGGGGAATAACCCCACCGCAGTCGGCTCATCCATCCCAAACATGCGCGGCAAGCCGTATTGCCCGTCATCTTTCAGCGTATACACCATCACCCAGCAGTCAGTTGGGTGGATAATCCAATATTCTTTAACCCCATGCCGCTCGTATAACCAGCGTTTTTTGTCCATATCCTTGAGCGCGGTGGAAGGGGATAGCACTTCGATAATCCAGTCGGGCGCACCCCGGCAGCCTTTGTCATCCAACTTGTTTTTGTCGCAGATCACGGCAAGGTCGGGTTGCACGGTGGTGTCTACGTCATCATCTGCTTCGTTGTGGTTGGGTAGGCGTATATCGAACGGGGCAGGGTAAACTTCGCAGGGTTTACCTTCCAGATAGCGGTCTATTTGATTACCTAATTTCAGGACAACTTTTTGATGTTGCCGTGATGGAGCTGCCATTGCATACGCGACACCCTCAATCAGTTCCCAACGCTCATCTTCCGGCCATTTTACGTAATCGGCGTAGGTAAAGTGTTGTTGTAGTTTTTCTGCTGCACCCATTGTCATGCTCCTGATTTTCATTGCACTCATGCCAAACATAGCATATCCCTTCTCATGGTCACGGATAAATTGTATGGTGTAATCTTATTGTGAGTTAAAGTGGTAAATGCCAAAAGGTGAAAGATGACACACGCTATTACCATCAATGTATCGGATGCACTCTACCAGCAATTATATCAAGCGGCTGCGTTGTTCCGTCAGCCGACAGAAGCCATTATCCTTGACAGCCTGCGCCATACCCTCTCGCCTATTTTTGAGGATATTCCCGCAGGGTATCAAAATGACGTGTTTCCTTTGTTGGCAATGAATGATCAGGAATTGCTTCAGGAATCCCGTCGGGCGTTCCCGCCAGATAGCTGGCAACACTACGAATCCCTGCTGGAACAGAAAAAAACAGAGCAACTTTCCCTTGATGATGAACAAGCATTGCAGGCATTACGGCGCGAGGCGGATGTGCTGACGTTTCGCCGTAGCTATGCCGCAGTGCTGTTGAAGCGGCGTGGTTATCGGCTCACTCTCATGGGGAACTGCAAAGCGCATGAGTGTCTTGAATATACCCACAGCACATGAATTTTCGGTTGCCATTGTAGGGGTAGACCCCCGTGTCTACCCTCTTCACTGAAAAAGGGCAGACACGGAGGTCTACCCCTGCGGTGGGTATATTTTCGTCGGTAGGGTGGAAAGCATTAATAAATCAAACAATAAGAGGGATAATTGGGGGGTGCTGATTTAATATAATGTGAATTACGCACAAACATACGCCCCATATTG
>CAYNNA010000015.1:29487-36658 GCA_964398375.1 uncultured Thiothrix sp. | reverse complement strand
GTCGTGACGATGATTTGCTTGGGAGAAGCAACCAAGGCATCTACTACTTTTTCGATAACTTCGGGATTGATGCCGTTTTCGATTTCATCGAATAGCAGGGTTTCGAGTGGACTAAACTGCTGTGCTAATACTGCCAATAGACGTAACATCCCATCATTGATATGTTTTGCTTCTGTCCTAACCTCCTGCTCCCCATGAGTTGAAGTAGTATATTTCTCTACTACTTCGAGTTGTACCCAACCAGAGCGCAGTGTTTTTGTCTGAACACTTGTTATTTTAGGGTAATAGGTACGTAACTGTTGTACTAATGTATTTTTTTGCTCATCTGTTAGCTGATGAATAAATGCAGAAAGTTGCTCACCTCCCATTCCTATATCATTTTTATCTGTTTTTCTAGATTTTTGTCGTAATAACTGTGGTGACAGCAAATCAAGAGATCGCAATGAAGCGATGTTATTCTTCAAGGAAATGATCGTTTCACCTAACGAATCCGGTGTAATCTGCGACAAAATAGAGCCTTTATATTTAAAATTAATAGGCATCAATGGAGGCAATATATCAGAAAATGTTTTCCTGACTGTATAGGTATTATTTTCCACCTTGAAGAGTACTTTTATTCTTCTTTGTTCTTTAGACAAATAGGTATAACCCAATCTTTCCTTTATGCAACGACGTTTAATACGATTAAAAGTCGCATCCCATCTATAATCCATACCATCGAAACGAATACCCACTTTAATGGAAATATTATTACGCTGCACTATAGAAGACTTTACATCATTAACATCCCATTTTCGCTTTTCTAACCATGAGTCTATATCACCCGACATGACAACACTCGCGAAATCCAGGGCTTGCAGCACGGTACTTTTGCCTGCGCCGTTCAGCCCAATCAGGCAGGTGAACTTGGACAGTTCCAAATCAAAATTCACCAGTGACTTGAAATTATCAATGTAAAAGCGGGTGATCATGGCGTTGCTCCCGTAACAGCGGTGTCATTCATCCGTGGCACTCGCGTATTGCTGGTAGGTTTTGAGTTTGGTATCCAGTTCGCCTAGCCATTGCGCATCGACGAAGGCTTTGAGGATACGGCGAATTTCGAGCATATCGTCCTGCTGTTTGAGGGTGCGCAAAAAGCCGTATTCGATCACTTTGTTGATGGCGATGTTAATCTGGTCGATGGTTTTGGCTTCGTTGCTGTGTTCGGGCATGAACACGCGCATCATTTCAACAACTTGGGTGCGTTCCAGTACCACGCGGCTGTCGCCGCCCGTAGCATCCTGCTCGGCAAGGCGTTTGCGCAGCAAAGCCAGCAACAGGCTGACGGGGTAGGTGAGCGTGCGTTTGGCAACTAGACGCGGGGTGTCGGAGCTGTCTTCGTCGTCGCTTTCGGTGTCTTGCTGGCGCAGGAAAGCGTAGCCTTCGGCTTCGTCAAGGTACAGGGTCAAGCCAAGGATGCGGATATAATCGCGCACGGCGGCTTGCAATTCCAGCAGGGCTTGCCACAAGCGCGGGTGCTGGTCGGCATAGACCACGCCTTTGAAAAGCTGGATCAGGACAGGGGCAAGATTGGGGGTTTGGATTTCAGTCATGATTTCACTCTAACGGGTAAACAGGATGCGTGGCAAGCGCACCGTGCGCCCCGCGTCACCCAGCGGCAACACTTCTTCGGCGGACTCATCCACCGCCGCTTTGGCATCCTTGCTGGCAAGGTTCAGGTAGGCAACCAATTCTGCCAAGCCTTGTTGCAATGGGTATTGTTGCAACACTTCCGCCAAACTGACCTGCGAATGTTCGTGCAACAGGCGGCGAATATTGCCGCGCAAGCGTGCTTCGTCCACCCAATGTTGATTGTAAAGTGCTTGCACATCAACAGATTCATCGGCTTCTTCCAGCTTCACCGCTGCCAATACGATCTTGGTTTTTGGCTCGAACAGGCTGCGTTCCATCATCAAATCAATGGCTAAACGCGGCTGATCAAGGCTGGCAAACTGGCGAAAAATAGCCGTCTCCGGCGGGGAATTGCGCATAGCGACGGCGGACTTTTCAATACCCCGAATCAATTGCAGGATGCGCTTATCTTCCATCCACGCCTGATCCGCGAGGTACTTGCGTAATTGTTCCGCCAGTTGCGCGTTGGTGCGAAACACTTTTTCGCCCGCTTCCAGCAGGAAATAGCCAATGCGCGGCAAAAACTGGCGGTCATCGACTTCACGCAAGGCTTCCTGCTGCAAGGCGGCGGTGGTCATGTTTTCCAATGCTTGCTGGCGTTGCGGCGACATCAGGAATTCCCAGAAGGCATTGAAACTACGCCCCTGTTCAGAATCACGGATGTAATCCTGCTGCTCGAAAATCTCGTCCAGCAACTCACCCTTGCGCTTCTCGCTGGTGGCAATCAGTTCACGCACTTCCTGGTCGAGAGCGCGGAAGTTGTATTCGACTTGGCGAAAATCGGCCAGCAACTTACGCGCCGTGTCTTCGGCTTCAAACCAACGCTCCTTGATGCGGGTCGGGTCAGCCGCGTCCACCAAGCCGGAACGGATGCGAGTAATTTGGCGTTCCAATTCGGCTTTTTGCTTTTCCAGTTCGGCTATTTTGCGGGCGGGGTCTTGCTCGGCTTCCTGCACAATTTCCTGTAACAGGCGATATAACGTCATCAGGCGCGATTCGGTGCCGACGAATTGGCGCGGTTGCAAGCCTTGCAGCCATTCCACCGCTTTTTCCGCCCCCGGCGTTAAATCCAATTGCGGAATGTCGCGCCCTTGCACGTAATATTTGCGCAGATAGGGGCTGGTTCCGTTTGCCCAATCGTCCAGATATTGGCGGGCGGTTTTGGGGAACGCGCCCTCCCCTTCGCTATCACGCAGGTGGAACAGGTAATCATCCAATTGGGTGCTTACCTGATCAAACGGTAACGAACGCTCGTTGGGTTTGATGAACGTGGCGTACAAAAAACTGACGATCAGCGGGGCATGAGTTGCCGTCAGCAAACGCCAAGTGGTGTCGTGCTTGCGCAGGTAATCAAGGGTTGAATAATCCATGCGTGCTTATGCCGGAAAAACGCCGGTAGAAATATAACGATCCCCCCGATCACAAATAATCGCAACGATAGTGGCATTCTCAACCTCTTTGGACAGCCGCAACGCCGCCGCCACTGCCCCGCCGGACGATACCCCACAGAAAATCCCTTCTTCCGAAGCCAAGCGACGCATAGTCTCTTCTGCCTCCGGCTGGCTCATGTCGATTTCGCGATCAACTTCGTTGCGGTGGAAAATTTCTGGCAAATACTCCGGTGTCCAACGACGAATCCCTGGAATCTGGTCGGTTTGCGTCGCAGGTTGCACACCCACGATTTGCACGTCTGGGTTCTTGGATTTGAGGAAACGCCCCGTTCCCATAATCGTACCTGTCGTACCCATGCTGCTGACAAAATGTGTGACTTGCCCGTGGGTATCGCGCCAGATTTCCGGCCCCGTGGAATGGAAATGTGCCAGCGGATTATCTTCGTTGGCAAACTGGTTCAGCACTTTGCCCTTGCCATCACGCTCCATTTGCAGGGCAAGGTCACGCGCACCTTCCATGCTGGCTGCCTTGCTGACAATGATCAATTCTGCACCGTAGGCTTTCATGGAAGCGCGGCGTTCGGCGCTCATAGTTTCGGGCATGATCAGCACCATTTTGTAACCCTTAATCGCGGCTGCCATTGCCAAGGCAATGCCGGTATTGCCGCTGGTGGCTTCGATCAGGGTATCACCGGGCTTGATGTCGCCACGCTCTTCCGCCCGCTGGATCATGCTCAATGCAGGGCGGTCTTTTACCGAACCAGCCGGGTTATTGCCTTCCAGTTTGACCAGAATCGTGTTGGTGGTTTGCCCCGGCAAGCGTTGTAGGCGTACTAGCGGGGTGTTGCCGATGAAATCTTCAATGGTGGGGTAATGCATATCCGTCACTCTTTATTGTCTGAAGGCAAACAGCTTACCTGCCACGCTTTGGTAGCACAATCCTTCCGGCGGATTTGGCTTGACCTGCTCCATCAAATCATCGCGCAAGCCATGCTGGAAACACTGGGTCTAACTCAGGTCGATTTGGTCGAAAATGGCAAGCAAGCTATTCAGCACCTGATTGATGCCGACTACGATCTGGTACTGATGGATGTGCAAATGCCAGAGTGCGATGGGCTGGAAGCTTGCCGCCATATACGCCAGTACAGTGTTCACGCAGGCATGGCGGCAGTACGCAACCCAACCATTCCGGTCATTGCCCTAACAGCAAACACCATGCCCACCGATATTGCCGAATGCCTGCAAGCCGGGATGAACAGTCATCTGGGTAAACCGTTGGATACACCAACATTGGCTGCGGAACTGCAACAATGGTTAAGCGCGTCAGTTCCCTTCCAAAATCACGAAAGCGAGCGCGTGGCTGCGTTCATCAGCGACCGAGAGCTGGCAAGCAGTCACGCCTAATGCAGTGGCAGTTTCCAAGGTTACACCGTGCAATTGCAGTAGCGGTTTGCCGCGTACATCGTGAGTGGTTTCGATGTCTTGCAAGCGCACTTCCTTGCCAATACCAGTACCGAGAGCTTTAGCAAGCGCTTCTTTAGTGGCAAAGCGTTTCGCCAACCATGCTGCGGGGTTAGCTTGACTGGCGAAACATTCCAACTCGTTGGAGTGCAAAATGCGTTCGGGAAAACGGACAGGATGGCGTTGCAGGGTGGCTGCAAGGCGGGCAATTTCCACGATGTCCGTGCCGATGCCAATGATCGTCATGTACCTGCTCTTGCAGCTTGCATCAATGCTAACATTTCCACGGTTGCTTGACGGATGCCAACAAACACCGCCCGCGCTACCATCGAATGCCCGATATTGAGTTCGCGGATATTGGCAATCGCGGCAATCGCTTGGGTATTCTGATAATCCAAGCCATGCCCCGCGTTCACTTGAATGCCAAGGTTGTGGGCAAACTCAGTGGCGTCTTGAATGCGGCGCAGTTCATGCTGTTTAGCTTCACCCGTGGCATTCGCATAAGTGCCAGTATGTAATTCGATCACGGGTGCGCCAATGTCCGGCACACGACGAATGTGCTCAATATCCGGCTCAATGAACAGCGACACGCGAATATTCGCCGCATTCAAGCGCTGGGTCACGCTGCGCACGCGCTCAAACTGCCCGATAATGTCCAAGCCGCCTTCAGTGGTGAGTTCTTCGCGCTTTTCGGGGACGACGCAAGCATCATTCGGCAATACGTCGCAGGCAATGCCCACCATTTCATCGGTGGCTGCCAGCTCCAGATTCAAACGGCGCGTACACATTTGGCGAATGGCATACACATCCGCGTCCTGAATGTGGCGGCGGTCTTCGCGCAAATGGATGGTAATGGCGTGTGCGCCCGCGTCTTCCACCAGCCGCACCGCTTCCAACAAATCGGGGTAAGCCGTGCCGCGTGCTTGGCGCAAGGTGGCGATGTGGTCAATATTGACACCGAGTTCGATAGCATATTGCATAAACGTATTCAACCAAATAAAAGCGTTAACGGATTTTGATCACTGGGATGGGCAAGGGTAGTTCACCCCAAACACGATCAGCGGTATAAATAGGCATATTTTTATCCATCGCCAGCGCAATACAAGCACGATCACCCAATGACAAACCGTACTGCTTCGTTACTGGCAATAAACCTGCCGCAATCGCTGCCTGCTCGCTGGAAAAAGGTAGCCACACAATGGGTAATTCAGCCAACCGACTGGCAATGTCTTCCAACGATGCCCCATTGCGCACATAAAAACCCAGCGTTTCGGATAAATTGACCGTAGACATCAGCGCATCTGGCAGCACGTTTGCCACCTGTTCTGCGCCTTTTTCCGCAAACAGTACGGCCAGTAGCGCGGAAGTATCTAACACTACCACTCTTTAGCACGCTCACGCCGACGTTCTGCCAGAAAATCATCAACAGCACTGTCCGATGCCGCCATACCCGGTAGTTGCCGCGACCACCGTTGGATATTCGCTAAAACGCCAGACAAACGCTCGCCACCGGATGGTAAGGCGGTACAGGCACGGATGAGAATATTCCTGACCTCCGCTTCCATACTAACACCCGCTTGCGCTGCACGCTGGCGTAATGCAAATTGAACTTCATCGGGTAAATTGCGCACACTTAAGGTTGCCATACGGGATACTCTGCTACCAAGATAAGTGCCACTTTAGCAAATGCCGTCATTGACGGCAATTACGTGCTATCGCCCAACAGCTTTCTCGCATTCAAGGTTTTGCCTTTCAGCAACATCTGGATCAAATAATCGAGCGTGTGGCGTAATTCCAACCGTTGTTCGGGGTTCATTGCTTCGGGTTCTCGTAGGGCAATCAGCAAATTACCGCTAACTGGTACGCCTTTGCCATCTGCCTCATCCGGGTATAAACCCTGGTCGGGGCGGAAACGATAGCGCACTGCTGGGGAAATGTCCTCACCCGTTGCATCATCGTGCCACACATTCAGAACATAGCCCGCCATTGCCAGCACGTCCAGTTCAAACAACGGCAGTGCGAGTACGTCAGCGGGGTTTTCGAGGCGGAATAGGGTTTGCTGGTATTGCGCGAATAATTCCGGCTGCGGCTGGTGTTGCCACAATGCACGCAGCAGCAACTCGTTGGCGTATACCGCCCGTATCAATCCAACAGATTTCAGCGGGAAACGGCGTTTTTCTTCGGCGTTGAACAGGGTGAAGACTTCGCCCTTGCCCGTCCAACTGGCATCGAGTTGGCGGAAAGGTTCGAGCATTCCTTTGGAGCGCGAGTTTTTGCCCTGCCCGAATTTGGCGACGCAAGTGATTTTGCCAGCATCGCGGGTAAACATATCCAGCAATAGGCTGGTGTCGCGGTAGGGGTTACGGCGTAGGATGAAGGCGGGGGAAAGTGGAGTCATTCCTCCTCAATCCCCGTCAGTTGTTTAATTTGATGGCGGCTATAGGCTTCAATATTGGTGTAGTAAGGCATAGTGGGTAACATTTCAGAGAGACGTTTGCCAATAGCCAACTCATCGTAAAAGAAATTAACGGCTTGTTTTGTCAGTCCATTGGCTATACAAAGTTCACCCAACCTCTCATAACTGATAGCAAAATCACGCAGCGACTCCGGCGTGTCGCCCAGCATCGCGCACAAACGGCGGCTTATGC
>CAYNNA010000015.1:0-29387 GCA_964398375.1 uncultured Thiothrix sp. | reverse complement strand
CCTTACCCACATTATCGAGCGACACCGACAGGTCACGCAGCGACTCCGGCGTGTCTGTTTGATTGAGTTCCCTTGCCCATGCCCTCATTAACTCAGCAGCGTGCCGAGCATCCGCAAGCCAACCATAACGCCGATACACCGCTAACGCGCGGGATGCCACCATCAAATGCTCGCGTTGGATTTTCCCGTTTTTACTTAATAAACGCTGCCATTCATCAACAACAGGTTGTTGCGCTTCAGGGATAGCACAACGCCCCGTATCGGTTACTGCATCAACGGGTACTGATGGTTGCTGCGCACCGTGTGTTGCCGCTTCGGCTTGTAGCAAACTCTCATCCCAATGCTCAGTCGCAACCCGTACTGACCACAAATCGGGAATCAGTCTAGCAATTTCCGACTTCAACACCTCTGGCAATACAAAAATCATCGGGGCGGGATAAGCATTGCGCCACACATCACGGCGTTCATTCAGACGCAATAACAATTGCCGGTATTGCACCAATGCACGGGGATCTTGGGTATGGTGCAAGGCAATCCACACCGGCGCGTGCAACACACGCCAATGCTCATCACGGTTCAGTAACTTGAGCATGGTATGTTCCAACCAATCGGGATCGTCCGGTTGATAGGTGATTTCTTGCAGGCGGGTAGTTTTGCCGATGAAAAAGCGTTCGAGGCGGTATTTGAAAATATCGCTTAACTGGATATTAGACGCAAACAGAAAAAACAATGCAAAACCGTCGCTCCAGTCCAAATGCTGACGCAACTCTTGCCAGAGTTCTTCGCCTTTACTGTTCAGCCTCGCGTTCATCCAGCACCCTCATGCGTTCTAGCACATAATCCATAATTAACGGGTGGATGCCATACCAATTGTCACCGTTCTGGTAATGGATGACTAAGTTGCGATCAAACAACAACGCCAACTCTGGCAATTTATCGCGCTCATCCAATTCTGCCTGCTGGGTTTCATGTACCCGATACAGCCAACGGGTTGCAGCATCGTCAATGGGTTGCAGGCTACGCGAGAGCTTTTCTTTCGCCAACATTGCCAATTCAGCCGCTAACGGCAAATGTACCACTTGCTGACTGCCTGCCTTGATCAACATTTGGCTTACCAAAAAGAAGAAATCACGGATGTCACCACCACTGGCAAGGGCTAACTCCTGCAAGATAGCAGGCGTGAATATTTCGCCCGCTGCTGACGAGCGCTGATACACCATATTGCACAAAATCTCGATACCTTGTGGATCAGGCGCACAAGAAGAACGTTGCCGTACATGGACACTCGGTAATGACACAGGAATTTCACCCGCCCCAATCGCAATGCCATTCAAATAAGGCGGAATGGTAATAATGGTGTGCATCATCGGCAGCCGCAGGTGTTTACCATCCGCACCAAACAAACGCACCACACTTTTATAAACGTCCGCCACATTGCCGTAATAACCACGGATTTGCTCAAACGAATCAATAATGACCGCCACCTGCAAACCGGGATTCCGGCGGTCTTTGCGCAACGCCGCGACCAATGCAATCGCAAATTCTTGCACCTGTTGTACCAATTCCGTGGTGTAACCGCGCGTGGCTTTTTGTAAACGGCGTTTAAAGTTATCATCGGCGCGTAGCCGTGCCGTAATATCCGCCCCAAAATTAATGACTGGCGTTTCAACACTGGCATTTAGGGTATTAACTTCAACGTCCAAACGCCCTAGAAAACTCTTGAGTTTTTTCCACAAAGACTCTTCCTGAAAGATCAGCCCGTGTTCATGCCGCGCTTGTGCTGCCATACCCGCACTCACCGCTATCAGAAAGTCGCTAATTTCCACAGGCTCCGACATGTGCAAATAATCGAGCATGTCGATGTAGAAAACCACCACACCACTGTCTTTCAACAAACGGCGCAAACGCAATAATTCAGTACTTTTGCCCGTACCGCGCTGCCCAGTCACGTAATACAAACTTTCCGTGTCATTGAAACCGATTTCATTACAGATTTCGCTAATCGGATCCGATTGCAATTGCTGCACATAAGGCACATACCACAGCGCATCGTGCGCATCTGCTGGGTCAAGCGGCTTATCACGTAAGGCTTGGTAAAGTTCTTTAAGTTTGGGTTTGAT
The DNA here is from genome assembly GCA_964398375.1 of uncultured Thiothrix sp. Classification (GTDB taxonomy): domain Bacteria; phylum Pseudomonadota; class Gammaproteobacteria; order Thiotrichales; family Thiotrichaceae; genus Thiothrix. The sequence continues at coordinate 27,267 of CAYNNA010000015.1, read as the reverse complement.
GTTTGTGTTTTCCATGTGCTTGAGTTTAGCTGCTGATTCCCAAACTTTGCAGATGCCGTGGGCTATTTTCCCAATTTTCTTCGACCCGCACCCACAGCTTCAACATCACTTTGCGTTCAAGGAAAGCTTCCAGCGCAATCCGTGCCGAGCTGCCAATGCGCTTGAGGGTTTCACCGCGATTGCCAATCACGATGCCTTTCTGATTGTCGCGGCTGACCCAAATCACCGCGTTAATTTCAGTGAGCTTGGGTTTTTCCTCGAAAGTTTCAATTTCAATCGCGGTGGAATACGGCATTTCCTGATGCAAATACGTCATTAACTGTTCGCGAATCAACTCGCCACAAATAAAGCGGGTGGATTGGTCGGTCACATCGTCTTCGGCGTAAACCCAATCTTGCTGCGGCATGACTTTCGCTAATGCGGCTTTCAGTTGTTGAGTATTCGTGCCTTTGGTGGCGGAAAGCGGAAAAATTTCCTTGAACGGGTATTTCTTCAATACCTCCGGCAACCACGTCAATAGGCGTTCCTTTTTCTCGATGCGATCCACTTTGTTGGCGACCAAAAACACTGGGCACGTCACATGCCCCAAGCGTTGCAAGACCAAATCGTCTTCATCTTGCCATTTCAGTGCTTCCACGATCATCACCACCGCATCCACGCCTTCCAGCGCTGCCACCGCTTCAAGGTTGATGGTTTTGTTCAGCAAACTCTTGGAGGTACGGTGAATCCCCGGTGTATCCACGAAAATCATCTGGTAATCGTCTTCAGTCAAAATGCCGCGAATGCTGTGGCGTGTGGTTTGCGGCTTATTCGCGGTGGCGGATACTTTGAAACCAATCAACAGGTTCATTAGCGTAGATTTACCCACGTTCGGGCGCCCTACAATCGCGACATAGCCGCACCGTTGAGAGGAAAAAGTCGATTCTGTCATTTGGCTGTTACCTGTTGAAAGGCGAGTCCGGCGGCTTCCTGCTCTGCCTTGCGGCGGCTACCGGCAGTGCCAGTAGTGCGGATATTAAGCTTGGGGATAACGCACTCCGCCGTAAAGGTTTGGCGATGCGCTTCGCCTTGGGTATCAATCAGGTTGTAATCAGGCAAGTCATGCCCGCGTGATTGCAGAAATTCTTGCAAGCGGCTTTTAGGATCTTTGAGCGTATCTTCTGCTGGCAGATTATTGAGTCGATCACCGTAAGCAGTCAGTACAAACTGTTTCGCCGCCTCCATGCCTTGTTCCAGATAAATGCAACCAATCAAGGCTTCAAACGCATCCGCAATAATCGACTTACGCCGGAAACCACCGCTTTTGAGTTCACCTGCCCCTAAGCGCAGGAAATCACCAATCGCCAGTTCCGCTGCAATCCCCGCCAAGGCGTTTTCATTCACCAGTGACGCACGCAAGCGACTCAAGTAACCTTCACTTGCCCGTGGAATCCGCTGATAAAGCTCCGTGGTGATAATTAGCCCAAGCACGCTATCACCAAGGAACTCCATGCGCTCGTTATGCTTCCCTTCCGCGCTGCGGTGGGTAATGGCGCGGACAAAGGTATCCGTCGCCATCAATTCGCTACCCAGTAGCTTGGTCAATTTGTTCAAGTATCGTCAGCCACTCCCAGCTCTTTGGAATATTCAAATGTCAGCAAAAAATCAATGTTAGCCACCCACGGCTTACGTACTTCGTAGTATATCTCAAGTGCTTTGGTATTGTTCTTACCTTCCACCGGTTCCACTTTGAAATCGCTGGACGATAAGGAATTCAAACTGTTCACATTCATATAATCGTCGACTTTACGCCGGATCTGCTGAAGCGAACTCTTGCTGGAAGACTCCTGCGCTACCCGATCGACTAACGAACGCACTGCGTAAAATTCCATATACAACGGCGCAATTTTCACGCCCGTAATAAACGCAAAAATCACCAAGCCTGCACCCGCAACCCATGTCAAAAATGTTGCACCTTTTTGTTTACGCATACTGCTTACCTTTATTGTTATTGATTCATAAATATTCCCTTCGACTACGCTCAGGGAACAAATTCGCTGGCTGAGCGCAGTCGAAGCCTACTTCATGCCATTGCCAATTCGCGAGAAATTGAAACCATCCCCGCCCCAATTCATGTGCATCCACACGATGGTTGCTTTGCCCACCAAGTTACCTTCAGGGACTAAACCCCACATGCGTCCATCATTACTGTTATCACGGTTATCTCCCATCATGAAGTAATGACCCGCTGGCACCGTCACAGAGCCACTCGACCCCACACGACCGGGCGTTACCAATATATCATGCTCCACACCCAGCAAATCCTCTTTCAGATGAATTGACGGTGGGGTTCTTTGATCCGGGCGCAAATACTCACCCTGCAAGGAACGGTTTAATTCCACTCCGTTCACAATCAAGGTCTTATCCTTCCAACTGACCACATCACCCGGTACACCCACCAAACGCTTAATGTAATCAATCGAAGGATCATCAGGGTAACGGAACACCACCACGTCACCGCGCTGTGGTTCGCCCACGTCCAAAATTTTGGTGTGCAATACCGGCAAACGCAAACCATACGCAAACTTATTCACCAGAATAAAGTCGCCAATCTCCAAAGTCGGTAACATTGATCCCGAAGGAATCCGAAACGGTTCCGCCACAAACGAGCGCAATAACAAAACCGCCAGCAATACCGGAAAAAACGAACGCGCGTATTCCAACAACACCGGCTCATGCTCAGCGCTTGTTTTCTTAGCGAACAGCGCATATAGCAACCAAATGATGCCGGTCACAGCCGTCGCAGTGACTAACCAAAACTCCAGATCAAAATCCATGTCTTGTCCTTATCAATGTTTATTTATCGCTGACTCTCAAGACGGCGAGAAACGCTTCTTGCGGAATTTCCACACTACCCACCTGCTTCATGCGTTTTTTGCCTTCTTTTTGCTTTTCCAGCAACTTGCGCTTACGGCTCACGTCACCACCGTAGCATTTCGCGGTAACGTCTTTACGCATCGCCTTCACCGTACTGCGGGCAATAATATTGCTGCCGATAGCTGCTTGAATCGCCACTTCATACATCTGGCGCGGAATCAGGTCTTTCATCTTTTCCACCAAGATGCGCCCGCGTGACTGGGCAAAATCACGGTGAATCATCAATGCTAAAGCATCAACTTTTTCTCCATTTACCAACACATCAACGCGCACCATTGGCGCAGCTTCAAAACGATCCATCGCGTAATCAAACGAAGCATAACCACGGCTGCACGATTTCAAGCGGTCAAAAAAGTCCATCACCACTTCGGCTAACGGCAATTCAAAGGTCAGGGATACTTGTGCCCCCATGTATTGCATGTTTTTTTGTACGCCGCGTTTTTCGATGCACAAAGTAATCACATTGCCAACGTATTCTTGCGGCACAAGAATCGTCCCGACAATGATCGGCTCACGGATTTCCGCTAACTTGTTGACAACCGGCAATTCAGAAGGGCTATGAATGAACTTTTTCTCACCACTGGTCAGCACCACTTCGTAAATAACCGTAGGTGCGGTGGAAATCAAATCGAGGTTGTATTCACGTTCTAAACGCTCTTGCACAATTTCCATGTGCAACATGCCCAAGAAGCCGCAGCGGAATCCAAACCCCAAAGCTTGCGAAGTTTCTGGCTCATAGAACAAGGCGGAATCGTTCAACTTCAGTTTGGAAAGGGCATCGCGCAGGTTTTCATACTGATCCGATTCAATCGGGAACAAACCAGCGAAAACACGTGGCTGAATTTCCTTAAAACCCTCTAACGGTGTGGTTGCAGGTTTTTGCGCGTCGGTAATGGTATCTCCTACTTTCGCCGCTGCAATTTCCTTAATACCGGAAATCATAAAGCCAACTTCACCCGCACGCAGCACGTCTAAATCTTTGGTTTTAGGCGTATAAACCCCGACACGTTCCACTTGGAAATCACGCCCGCTGGACATAAAACGGATTTTTTGCTTTTTGCGGATTTCACCGTCAATGACCCGTACCAACACCACCACACCAAGGTAGTTATCGAACCACGAGTCAATAATCAAGGCTTTCAAGGGCGCATCCGGGTCGCCTACGGGTGGTGGAATGCGCTCCACCAATTGTTCGAGCAGATCTTCAATACCGATACCGCTTTTAGCACTGACGCGAACCGCATCCGAGGCATCAATGCCGATAATGTCTTCAATTTCCTGACACACGCGATCCGGGTCAGCCGCAGGCAAGTCAATTTTATTGAGGACAGGCACCACTTCCAGATTCAAATCAATCGCGGTGTAGCAGTTGGCAACGCTTTGCGCTTCCACACCCTGCGAGGCATCCACCACCAGCAATGCACCATCGCAAGCGGACAATGAACGTGAAACCTCGTAGGAAAAGTCCACATGCCCCGGCGTGTCGATAAAGTTTAAATGGTAGGTTTCGCCATTACGCGCTTTGTAATCCAGCGAGACGCTTTGCGCCTTAATGGTAATGCCGCGCTCACGCTCCAGATCCATCGAATCCAGCACTTGCGCTTCCATTTCCCGCTGTTCCAAACCGCCGCAATATTGGATAAAACGGTCAGATAATGTCGATTTACCGTGGTCAATATGCGCAATGATCGAAAAGTTGCGGATATTTTTGTTCGCCTCACCCATGCTGTAATGCTTGCCTCAAAATCGCTTCATCGAAGAAATGCCGGAATAAAACCCGCTCTCCCCATGCCACTACTGGGACATCCGCATTAAAACGCACTGTTAATTCTGCATCCGCGTCGATGTCTACCAGCCCGAAGGTGAATTCCAGCTCATCCTGAAACTCACACAAAAGGGCTGTCATCTCGTCACAGAGATGACAGCCCACGCGATAATACACGGTCAGATGGGTTTTTGCTTCACTCTCTTGCATTTGCCTCGATCTTCATTGCCAGAAAACGTGCCGAATTGTCACGTTGTACCAGCACAGCGACCGTTTTGCCAGCCTCCAATGCGGCAGCAATGGTTTTGAATTCAGCAGCAGACGTAATCGGTTTGCCATCGAGTTGCGTAATAATATCACCTTCAGCAATACCGGTGCGACGGGCGGGTTCACCCATCACAGCCTCGACCATAACGCCAGCTTCCGTGTCAATCACCTGCATTCCCAAGGTACCTGCCATCGGGGCTGGCTGTTGTTCCAAGGCGGTTTCAAGCGGTTTATGGGCTTCCTGAGGTTGTTCACTCACTGTCAGGGTTACGGTTTCACGTTTGCCTTGGCGCAAAATGTCCACCGCAACAGCCTCACCAATGGGAGTATTTCCCACCAGCGGCGGCAATGCACCGGCATTAACAACCGGCTTACCCGCAAATGCGAGAATGACATCTCCCTGATTCAATACCCGTGCGGCAGGTCCTGTCAGCATGACTTGTGCCACCAACGCCCCTTCGGGTTTAACCATATCGAAAGATTCTGCCAAATCGGCACTGATATCCTGCACATAAACACCGATCCAACCACGCGACACCACGCCGTTGCTCTTCAACTGTTCAATGACACCTTGAGCAACATCCATTGGAATCGCAAAGGAAACCCCCATAAAACCACCGGATTGGCTGTAAATCTGCGAATTGATTCCCACCACTTCGCCCGCCAGATTGAACAAAGGCCCACCAGAGTTACCGGGGTTAATCGCCACATCGGTTTGAATAAACGGCACGTAATTATCGTCGGGTAAACTGCGCCCCTTCGCACTCACAATCCCCGCCGTGGCACTGTGATCAAAACCAAACGGGGAGCCAATCGCCAACACCCATTCACCGACCTCCAGTGTTTCTGACTTGCCCATCCGTAACACCGGCAAATCGGTTGCTGCGACTTTCAGCAAGGCAATATCGGTACGTTCATCACTGCCGACCAATTGTGCGGCTAACTCACGCCCGTCACTGAGCTTGATCGTGATGGCATCCGCGTCTTTGACCACGTGATGATTGGTGACAATGTAACCGTCTTGCGAATAAATAAACCCGGAACCGCGTGAGTTACTGTCAAAATCAAACGGATGCCCACCACTGCCATCACGCTCAAGAAAGCGCTTCATTAGCTCATCAAACAACGCTTCCGCTTCCGGCGAACGCCATTCATCCGGCAGCATTTTTTGCGGGGAAATGCTTTGTTTGGTACTGATATTAACAACGGCAGGGCTATTTTGCTTCACCAGCCCGGTGAATTGTGGCAAGTCACGGGCAACCGCCATTCCGGCTGACGCCGCCACACAGGCGAGTAACGCTCCCCGCAACCAAGGCATCAGCATGGAATGACACTCCCAAAACAAGCAGGTTTACGCAAGCGGCGTAACACCGTTAAACAGCGGCTGCCCAACAACGCGCAGAATCACCGGCTGGAAATCAGCAGACTGGAAAGAACGCGCCGCGACCCGATTAGCAAGCCGTAACCCACCCAATAAACCCGCCAGACCGCTGAAAATGGTCGCCCATTCACTGGTGATTCCAATGAAAGCCAACAATTCACGCCCCAGCAATGCCATAAGCACTAAGCCGACTAGGGGTAACATATAAGTTAATAGGGAATAAGCCACCAATGCATCACCTTGCACCCCAACCACGACAGTATCACCCGGTCGTGCATAGGAAGGGTTCAATACCCGCATTTTCTGCGGTTCCTTATTCAGAAACCCGAAAGGAGAACTTGTCGAACACGTGGATTTTGTGGCACAACCACCGCATCCCCCCGCTTTTTGTTGCGGAAGAATCCATGCATAACCCGAATCGACACTGACCACTACTGCTGTTTGTTCAATCATACGCTGCGCCCTCTGCTCTACTGTTTTTTCGCCATTATAAGCAGTAGAACTTGACGCAAACTTAATCATGCTGACTTTGGGTTCAACGGGCATATTGCAAGTTTTCACTGATACGTTGCAGAGTCAGTGCCGGAACCTCACCCACCAAAGTGACTTGATGCTGCGCCACCTCAGTTGCATAAATATTCATCGCACCAGAAGAAATACCAATACTATCCACCATACTGGGAGCACCCGGCGGAGCAATGAAAACCGACACCGAAGTCATGCCATCGGACAAAATGATTTGCCGGATCGGTGGCTGACCATTCATGCCCTCTTGGCGTAAATCCTGTACCTGTTGGAAGCCTGCCGGTAATGATGCAAACACCCAATCCGTGGCGGGAGGGAGTACCGCAGGCATTGCCGGGTTCGGTTGTACTGGCGGTGGCAACGCCGCAGCCTGAGCAGGTACTGCAATATCCAAGGCGGTAAACATCAATTGCTCAACAGTACGGTGCGAACGATCCACCAATGAATATTTCAACAACATGCCAGTTTCTGGCTCAATGCAATAACGCTGTAAATAGCGCATTTTGTCACGCGGACGCGCCACCACGATTTGGCAACTACGATTCGCAACAAATTCCTGCCCACCTAAATCCAACGCATAAACGACCTCCATCTGTGGCTGGACTTGCTGGAACTTTGCCAATGAAAAACTTTCCGCATCCGCATCACTGGCACTTGCGCCTTGGGCTAAACGCACCACACTTTCCTTTTCCGCGCCATTTTCCACGGTATGGCTAATCTGGTAATTGGAAAGCTCGTTACCCTGTGAATATACCAAGGTTCCGGTGTAATCCAGCGTGTGCACCGCACTGCGCATTTTTGCCAGCAAATCACCCGCCTCGTTCGCCAAGCTGGGGGTCGACCACGCCAATACCCCCGCCAAAACTGCGATAGAAACCGTGTACTTAGTCGTTAGCATAAGAAGCCGCCCGAATAGATGGTGCAATCACTGTGGTTGACGCATATTTCACATGCTGCGCCACGTACTGTTTCAAAATATCACGGGTTTGTGGGTCAACCCGCCCAACTTGCTGAATGCGCGTATCCGCATCTGCCACCATAGTCGGTGCTGGAGCAACTGCGTTCGCCGGAGCAGCAGGTAATGCTGCTGCCATTTGTGCATTCGGGGTCGTGGGTTGGTTGAAAAACAACAAACCGCCCACGGCAACGGCTGCCACGGTTGCTGCCATTCCCATGCCAAACCAACGGTATGCCTGTACGCGACTAGTCGTTACCCTAGCATTAACACGATCAGGCATTGGCACGACGACGTTATCTTGCGCATAAGCTGGCTCATCCGCCAATTCCTCTTGAATGCGGGATAACAGGGAAACGCCCTGCCCCATCGGTTGCCCTTTGCTGGCACGCATGGTTTCGCCGATAAAAGCATAGCGTGACAAGGTTTGCCCTAATGCGTCGTCTTTTTTCAGCTCATCAAGCAAACGACGCCGCTCAAATTCACCGCTCTCGTCGTCGAGAAACGCCGACAAGAATTCTTCTTTACTGGTATTCATAATTTCACCTGCACCTGAGACACTACTCTCGGGGGTTTTAGCCAAGTAAGGGTCTCAATACTTTATCAATCGACTCACGCGCCCGGAAAATCCGTGAGCGTACAGTACCTATTGGACAATCCATTGTCTCCGCAATTTCTTCATAGCTCATGCCTTCCAGCTCCCGCAGCATGATCGCAGTACGCAAATCTTCCGGCAGATCATCAATGGCTTTTGACACGGTGGCCTGAATCTCTGCGGTCAACAACTCGCGTTCGGGAGTAGCATATTCCTTTAGAGCAGACTCACCCTCAAATTGTTCCGCTTCATGTGCATCAATATCGTTATCCGGCAAACGTCGATTCTGAGAAACCAGATAATTTTTGGCACTATTAATCGCGATACGGTACAGCCATGTATAAAAAGCGCTCTCACCACGAAAATTTTTCAGCCCTTTATAGGCTTTTATAAAAGCTTCTTGCGCAACATCCTGAGCGGTATCGTGGTCATGAACATAGCGCAACACAAGGCTGACAACCTTGTGTTGGTATTTCAACACCAACACGTCAAATGATCTTTTATCCCCCGACTGGACGCGTTGCACCAGTTCGAGATCGGTTAGGCTCATGCCCATCAGGGCTGTACTCCTTGGTTATTATCTCACTAAGACTATATGCTACATGCCATACAGCAAGATTAGAATAGTTAAACCTGATCAATTCCGCACAGGAATAAGCGAGATAAATATGTATGATGTTTTAATCATCGGCAGTGGTGCGGCTGGTCTGACCCTAGCACTCAGCCTGCCCGACGACTGCAAGATCGCAGTATTGAGCAAAAACGTGCTCACCGAAGGTAGCACTGTCTACGCACAAGGTGGCATTTCGGCGGTTTTGGATGCCACCGATAGCGTCGATTCGCACCTTGAAGATACCCTCAACGCAGGTGCAGGCTTATGCGATGAAGCCGCCGTGCGGTTTACCGTGGAGAATGGCGCAAGCTCGATCAAATGGCTGTTGGAGGCGGGTGTACCCTTCACCCGTGAAGACAATGATGCCAACCGTTTGCACCTAACCCGTGAAGGCGGGCATAGTCACCGCCGCATTGCCCACGCGGCAGATGCCAGTGGCGCAGCGATTGAACACACACTGGTCGGGCAAGTGCGTCAACGCCGCAATATCACCTTATTAGAGCACCACATTGCGGTTGATTTAATCACTTCGCGCAAATTAGGGCATCGCAGCAACCGCTGTATCGGCGCGTATGTCCTCAACCGCAAAGCTAAGCGCATTCAAACCTTGCAAGCGCGATTCACCGTGTTGGCAACCGGCGGTGCAAGCAAAGTTTACCTGTATACCAGCAACCCTGACGGCGCGAGTGGCGACGGTATCGCAATGGCATGGCGTGCCGGTTGCCGCGTTGCCAATATGGAATTCATGCAATTTCACCCGACGTGCTTGTATCACCCGCAAGCCAAATCCAGCTTGATCACCGAAGCAGTGCGTGGTGAAGGCGGACGCTTATTGCTACCGGACGGTAGCCGTTTTATGCCGCGTTTTGATCCGCGAGCGGAACTTTCGCCGCGTGACATCGTGGCACGAGCGATTGATCACGAAATGAAACGGCTGGGGCTGGATTGCGTTTACCTCGATATTAGCCACAAACCGCGTGACTTCATCCTCAGCCATTTTCCGAATGTGTACGCGACATGCGAACAGTTTGGCTATGACATGAGCAAACAACCCGTACCCGTGGTGCCAGCAGCGCATTACACCTGTGGTGGGGTAATGGTTGATCACAACGGGCAAACGGATGTAGACGCGCTGTATTGCATTGGCGAAGCCTCCTACACCGGGCTGCACGGTGCGAATCGGTTGGCGAGTAATTCCTTGTTGGAATGTTTGGTGTATGGCAAGTCGTCAGCGCAACACATTATCAAGCGCTTACAAGAACCCGCGCTCGACTTGCCGATTCCCAACTGGGATGAAAGCCGCGTCACGGATTCGGATGAGCGCGTGGTCATTACGCACAACTGGGATGAAATTCGCCGCTTCATGTGGGACTACGTGGGCATTGTGCGTACTACCAAGCGTTTGCAGCGAGCGCGGCATCGAATTGAATTATTGCTGCGCGAAATTGACGAATACTACGCCAACTTCCGCGTCACCAGCGACTTAATCGAATTGCGCAATCTGGCACTCGTGGCATGGCTGATTATCCGTTCGGCGTTAAATCGCCCTGAGAGCCGAGGCTTGCATTACACGCTGGATTATCCGAAGACCAACGTTAAATTAGAGGGAATTCCAACGATTTTAGACCCGATCACCACTTACCATGCGCATTAACAGACTTAACACCCGATGAATTTACGGTACAATCCCAGCCTTTCAGACTATTGGCTTCAGGATACGGCATGGAACTTTCTGCACTCACCGCTCTTTCTCCCACTGATGGGCGTTACGCCAGCAAGACAGCGGCGTTACGCCCGTGGTTCAGCGAATACGGCTTGATCTACCACCGCGTACTCGTGGAAATCCGCTGGTTACAAATGCTGGCAGCCCACCCGCAAATCCACGAAGTTCCCGCTTTTTCTGCCGACACCAACGCCTTTTTAGAAAGCATTATCAATAACTTTGGAGAAACCGATGCACTGCGCGTCAAAGCCATCGAGCGCACCACCAACCACGACGTGAAAGCGGTCGAGTATTACCTCAAGGAAAAAATCGCCGGGCAAGCAGAGTTGGAAGAGGTCAGCGAATTCATCCACTTCGCCTGCACCTCCGAAGACATCAACAACCTCTCCCACGCCCTCATGCTCAAAGGTGGCATGGAACAGGTGATTCAGCCAGACATGGCAGCCACCATCGGCGCAATCCGCCAACTTGCGCACGATTACGCCGAGATTCCGCTGCTCTCACGCACCCACGGGCAACCCGCCACCCCAACCACGTTGGGCAAAGAAATGGCGAATACCGTCTACCGCCTGCAACGCCAACAACAGCAGATTCTTGCCACGCAATATTTCGGCAAAATCAACGGCGCAGTCGGCAATTACAACGCACACCTCAGCGCCTACCCCGACATTGACTGGCAAGCCACCGCCGAACAATTCGTCACCTCCCTTGGCTTAACCTGGAATCCGTACACCACCCAAATCGAGCCGCACGATTACATTGCCGAAACCTTCGATGCCGTGGTGCGCTTCAACACCATCCTGATCGACTTCTGCCGCGACGTGTGGAGCTACATTTCCCTAGGGCATTTCAAGCAAAAAGTCATCGCGGGTGAAGTCGGCTCCTCTACCATGCCACACAAAGTTAATCCGATTGATTTTGAAAACGCCGAAGGCAACCTCGGCATTGCCAACGCGCTAATGACGCATCTGGCACAAAAACTGCCGATTTCGCGCTGGCAACGTGACCTCACCGACTCCACGGTATTGCGCACCCTTGGCGTGGGTTTAGGGCATTCCTTAATTGCCTACCAATCCGCCTTAAAAGGTATTGGCAAACTCGAAGTCAACACCGTCAGCACCGCCGCCGACCTCGATGCCAACTGGGAAGTACTCGCCGAACCTATCCAAACCGTCATGCGCCGCTACGGCATCGAACAGCCCTACGAAAAGCTCAAAGCCCTCACCCGTGGGCAACGCATTACGCCCGAAGGCTTGCGCGAATTCGTCAATGCGCTGGAGTTGCCGCAGGAAGCCAAAGATGCGTTGATAGCCATGACACCAGCAACTTACATCGGCAATGCAGTGGCGCAAGCCAAGGCGGTTTAAATGTTTGGTGATATTTCTGTTGAAGAGTTTCTGCGCGATTACTGGCAAAAAAAGCCACTACTGATCCGTAATGCCTTCCCCAACTTCCAATCGCCTATTACGCAAGACGAACTGGCAGGTTTGGCATGTGAAACCGATACCGCCCGTATCGTCATTGAACAAGGTGGCGCACACCCGTGGGAAGTGCGTCACGGCGCATTCGACGATGACGATTTCAGCAACCTACCTGCAACGCATTGGACATTGCTGGTCAATGACACCGACCAGCATTTACCTGAGTTAAAAGCGGTGATGGAACCGTTCCGCTTCATCCCCGACTGGCGTATCGACGACTTGATGATCAGCTTTGCGGTGGAAGGCGGCTCGGTAGGCCCTCACGTCGACGCCTACGACGTTTTCCTGCTGCAAGCGCAAGGGCAACGCCGCTGGCAAATTACCACCCAACCCGCTCACCCTGACAACTTCCTGCCTGACTTGGAATTACGCATTATGCGTGACTTCCAAGCCGAACAGGAATGGGTTGTCGAACCGGGTGATTTGCTCTACCTGCCCCCGAATGTACCGCACTACGGGGTTGCGCTGAACGAATGCATGACCTATTCCATCGGTTTCCGCGCTCCCTCACAAGCCGATATGCTGGAAAAACTGCTCGAAGACTCTTTAGAAGACGCACGTTTGCAACAACGATTTGCTGACCCTGAACGCCTCCCTCAGGCGAACCCTGGTGAGTTAACGGCTGCGGATATGGATAGACTCATTGATTTTGTGGTTGATGCTTTACCACAGGATGAACAATCCTTGCAGCGTTGGCTGGGAAAATACCTAACAATGCCAAAAACAAACGCGCAATATACCGAGGGTGAACCCGTAAGTCGCGCGGAACTTAGCCGCTTGATTCGGCATAAAAAACGCTTTGAAAAATCACTGGATGCACGCATCCTGTACTTTCTATCATCCAATGACATACACTTATTTGCGAATGGCAATCATTACTGCATAGATAGCCAACATCTTCAATTTATTGAATACCTTTGCCGGTCAGCCATGCTATTGCACAAAGATTATTCATATTTTTTAAATGACTCCTCCTGTTTTGATACACTACAAGAACTCCTGACCAACGGTATTTTCTCGATAAAAAAGTAACCAATTTAAGCGTTATTTTGTTTAAAAGTTTTTCTATAATTATCATCATAATACATAAATAAAAATAATCGTCATTCACCTTAAGTTAAGTTTTGATTGATTAATATACTTCTCAATAATGAACTCACATCCTTTTGGGGATAGTTTTAGGGTTTTTGATGATTTTTTATGTAACAGGGGAAACACGATGGATTTCAAACGATCCATTTTTGCTGCTTTATGCAGCGTAATGGTAGTGGGTGCTACGAACGCCATACTGCCAAGCATTGCGGTTGCCGCCGATAGTGAAGAGAAAATTTCACTGAAACGGACTAACCCCAATGAACCGATAGGACGAGATGCGGTACTCTCGAAAGTGAAAGCGACCTATAAGGGGCGAATACTTTCTGTTCAGGAGAAACCGCTACCCGACTATCCAGATTGTCATATCGTGCGGATGCTTTCGTTGGAAGGTGAATACTTAACCATCAAAGTTGCTTGCAGTGACTAAAGAATGGTAAAGAATCTGCTCGAAGTCATTGAAAAATAGCGAAAATTTCATTTAAATACCCGAAGTTCTGCCCGAACCTTCGGGTATTTTTTTATAATTTTTATTAATATCAGCTATTGATGGTTTTTTATTGCTAGCAAGCTGGTGTATGATCACCTTTTAGGAGCTTGCTGATTAATTAAGGCTCCCTTATACATTCTAAACGATAATCCGTTGACCAATCAAAAAAGAGCCGTGTTATGCGCGTACTGATAGTAGAAGACGACAACATCATCCGCGAACAAATCGCTGAAAACTTAAAAAAGAGCGGGTTCACCTTAGACCTAGCAGCAGATGGTTCCCAAGGGCTGTATGTTGCCCTCGAATATCCCATTGATATTGCAGTCATTGACTTGGGATTACCCCAATCTAAAGGCAGCCCGGTTAATAATGACCTTGGCTTGGACATTATCCGTGCCATTCGTGCCAAAGGCTTGAGTTATCCCATCATTATTCTGACAGCGCGTGACCGTTGGCAAAGCAAGGTGGAAGGGCTAGAAGCCGGTGCTGACGATTACGTCACCAAACCGTTCCATACCGAAGAACTTATCGCTCGTCTGCGCGTGCAATTGCGCCGTACCGGACGTTGGACGCAAGCCGAACTCAGTTGCGGCCCAATTCGCTTAAATACCTCCGAACAACGGGTGTACGTTAATGAAGAGGAAATCACCCTAACCGCTTACGAATACCGCGTACTCGAACATTTGATGTTACATGCAGGTGAAGTTATCTCTAAAACACGCCTGACAGATAGCTTGTACGAGGAAGATACCGACCGCGATAGTAATGTGATTGAGGTGTTTATTCGCCGTTTACGCATTAAATTAGACCCGAATGATACGCTTAAGCCTATCGAAACCCTGCGAGGGCGCGGCTACCGTTTCACGTTAACACGCACATAACCAACGTATTCGGTAGCAACCTTTATGCTAAGCTCCTTACGTAGCCGCCAGCTCATCAGTGGGTTTGGTGTTATTATGGTCGGTATTCTGATGCTAGGCATCATGCTGCACTGGTTTTCTTATAGCTATAAGATCGACCAGAAAAAGGCTGAATTAAAGGAAATATCTTACGATGTGCTGGGGTATTTAAACTTTCAGAATGGGCAATTCGGCATCCTACCTGACGAGGATATGTTAGCCAAAGCCAAGCAAATGATCAGCGATCATAACTTGGATGATGTCACGCAAAATCACTTCGCGTATGTGATCAATATCGAGCAATCCAAAATTGTCTGGAGCGCATCCACACTCAGCAAACCCAATGACCTAGTGTATGAAGATTACTACCTGCATTTTCAGGTAAATAAGACCTTAAAAACCAGCTTTGAACCCAGCTTCGATCAGCTCAAGCCGTTACCGCCTAAAGATACGCGCCGTTTGGAAGACGATCCAATGGCACGACAAACGTATAACCAAGAATACCTGTTAGCGATTCAAAGTTTCTTCCAACCAGCCCACGGTACTTTCCAGTTCATTGTCGGCGTTTCTATCGCCGATATTGAAAAAGAAATGCAGGACATGCGCCAAAAATTTGCGGTCTTATTATTTCTATCCGCTGTACTGGTATTGATTGCGCAACTAGCACTGAGTTTTTGGGTGGTAGCACCGATTAAGGAATTTGAAAATGAAGTCAAAGCAATTGAAGCCGGTGATCGCGACAGCATTCATGAGCATTACCCCGAAGAGTTACTCCCGGTCAAAAATGCCCTGAACGGTTTATTGAGCTACGAAAAAGGTCAAAAACAGCGTTACAAAGACACCCTAGATGATTTAGCGCATAGCATCAAAACACCGTTAACCGCCATGCAAAACCAGCTTGACCAATTACGCCGCGAAGCTAATCTGGAGCCAAGTCACAAAATTGCTGTCACCGTATTTGAGACGCAAATCAAACGTATCCGCGAAATCATTGGGCATCAGTTACGCCGTGCGATGGTGACAAACCAAGGCGCAATGATTTTATCCCAGCCAGTACGCCCTGTACTGTTCCGGTTGCGTGAAACCTTGCAGAAAGTTTACCGTGATAAACCCTTTGAAATTCGCATCAATGTTGACGAATACGCCAAGTGCCGCATGGATGCCGAGGACATGATGGAACTGTTTGGCAACTTACTCAATAATGCCTGCCGTTTCTGCAACGACATTGTAGAAATCTCTGCACATCACGACGACAACATGCTAGTGATTGATATTGATGATGACGGCATGGGCTTTCCGCTCAATAACCCCGCGAAACTATTACAACGCGGCATCCGCGAAGACAGCAAAAGCGACGGTCAAGGCATTGGCATGGCAATCAGTACCGAAATTGTGTCAGCTATTGGCGGCAAAATCGAGCTGCTGGTATCACCGTATGTGGGAGCGCGAGTACGCTTGCATTTACCCGTGTAAGACGGCTTCAGGGCTGACTGATGACGCGAATGTTGACCTTATCCACCGCCCCGGCGGTATCAAACACGGTCAACTCGTAATCGCCCGCTCGCGTAAAGGTATGGCGTAAACCACTACGGGCTGCATCCACGCCAATGGCTTCCCCGTTCACCAACCAGAAATACTCACCTTCGCCACCATCCGCCAACAAATCCAGCGTTACACCGTTACTGACCTGCCCCACAGCCAGATTGGGCAAATACAGGCGCGTACTCGCATCCAACTGCCGAATCGCCAATTGTTTCCTACTCCGATATTCGCTACCGGGCGGGCAACTGCTATCAAAAGCAGGTAAGCGTATTTTTTCCAACAAAGTACTGGCTAACCAAGGCTGCAATTCCGATGGCCATTGCGCGACTTGCCGTGCCACACGCGCTGAAGCATTGCAATCTGCCGTCACCCGTAATCCCGTGGCGGGATTAATCCAATACGTCTGCAAACCTGCCGACCAAGAGTATTGCTGAAAATGCGGCAAGGTTGGCGGCACATTGCCATTGAGAATCCAAGCTTGCTGCCGCACATGACAATGTTCGGGGGCAGTTTGCGCGGCACTCTCCCCCAGCGGCCAACAAATATCCGTTTTTGTCACGCTTGCCGGGCGACGCCGTGCATTCATACCCGACTGCTTGGGCAATGCCCGGAATACGTCAAACAGGATAGGGCCTGCCGCAGCAACCCCCAAACTGCCGGGCAAAGGTGTACCATCCGGGCGACCTGTCCACACACCAACGGTATAGTGATCGCTTACCCCAATAGCCCAAGCATCCCGAAAACCGTAACTGGTTCCTGTCTTCCAAGCCACGCCTGCCGCATTAATACTGCCCTCTGGCGGCGGAATCGCCCGCAACGTTTCCTGAATAATCCACGCTGCCCCTGCTGACAACATCCGGCGTTCCTCCAGCGGGTCTTCTTCCACAAAACGCGGCTTAATGCTAATACCGCCACGTGCCAAGGCAGTAAAGCCACGCACCAAATCTTCCAATGTCGTGCCAGCACCACCCAAAATAACACTCAAATTCGGCTCAGCATGTTGAGGAAAACTAACCACCACGCCACCATGACGTAACCGCGCCACAAACACGCTGGGCATTAAGCGCTGCAATATATTCACGGCGGGTACATTTAGGGATTGCTGTAATGCCTGCGCCACACTCACTGCCCCAGAAAAATGCCGGAAAAAATTCTGCGGGGCGTAATCATGCAGCTTAATCGGCACATCACTCAGCAAACTCGCCGAATGCAGCAAGCCATCATCCAGCGCCATCCCATACAAAAACGGCTTCAAGGTCGAACCGGGCGAACGCACCGCCTGCACCATATCCACATGCCCAAAACGCTCGGCATTGTGGAAATCCGCAGACCCCGCATACGCCCGCACGTAACCTGTTTTATTTTCAACCACCAACCCCCCGACGGAAGCCTTTTCCGGCAAACTATTCACACGAGTACGCAATACATTGTCAACTGCCCACTGGATATTCGCATCCAAGGTCGTGTGTAAACGTGACACTTTATCGGCAAAGGCGCGAGTTTTCATGCGCTCCGCAAACAAGGGCGCTTTCATCGGCTGTTGGAAACGCAACTTCATGACAGGCTCATGCAGCGCATCTGCCACCGTGTCTTGTGACCAAATGCCTTGTGTCGCCATGCGCCGCAGGACTTTATCACGGTAACGTTGCGCCAATTCAGGGTAGCGGTCTGGGCGCAAACGCGAAGGTGCCTGCGGCAACACGGCTAACAATGCCGCTTCGGCATGACTCAAGGCTAAGGCAGGCTTGCGTAACCACGCAAAACTGGCGGTTTGCACCCCTTCGATAGGGCCGCCAAAGGGCGCAAGATTGAGGTAAAACGTCAGAATATCGGTCTTGCTGTAATGCCATTCAAGTTGCAACGCCCGAAACATCTGCTGAATTTTTCCACTCACCGTGCGTTCATGGGGGTCTAAAATACGCGCCACTTGCATGGTCAGCGTAGAGCCACCCGAAATCACCCGCCCCCCTTGCAACCATTGCCAGCCTGCCCGTACTAACGCAAACGGATTAATTCCCGGATGCTGATAAAACCAACGGTCTTCATAAGTCAGTAATGCCTCAACATACAAAGGCGACACTTCATCCAAGGTCACGGGGTAACGCCACACCCCTTCACTGTCAGCAAAAGCCCGCAACGGGGTTCGGTCTTGCGCCAGAATCAACACACTGCGTACCCGCTCAGGTTCTGGCAGCGGCCACCACCAATCTGCCAACATAAACAGCAACAGGCAGAGCAGCACTGAACCTGCCACCCTGCTCAGGTAGTAACGCATGATGATTGCCTCTTATGGAATCACCAATGTAGACGGCACTGCCCCTACCCCATTCAATTCTGGTCGATACATATCTTCGGCATAAGGTGGCGGCACAGCAAACCTGCCCGAAGACACCACCCGTACCAAATAGAACAAGTGATGACGTGTTTTTGCGTTCAAAGGCAACGCGGCGATGTAACGGTCATCGCGGAATTCTTGGGTGCGCAGCTCACTACTACCCAGCAACTCTAACACCGGTTTATCCATCCCCTCCAATTGCAAGCCATCCAAGGATTCGTTGCCAGACAAATTGGTATTCTCAATTTCAAAGCCTGCGGGCAATAAATCCGCCACTAGCGCATCATTAATGTCAATATTGCTGCTCACCGCGAGATGCGTCAGCAATAATGCCCCCGCCTTAATGCCATCCGGTGAGACTTTCTTGCCATCCAAACTGTACCAAGTGCGTTGCACCTCAATCGGATCACTGTCCGGTGCTGGCACAGTATTGGGATAGCCATCCACATTCAACGCCAAGTACAAAGGCTGCGGTGCTGTTACCTGAATACCTTGCTGGAAATCAGCCGTACTCAGGGTGCGGTATTGTGTACCACTACCTGCCAAATCCACGCTGTCCTTGCCGATGGTCAGCGTTGCTTTCCAAGCCGTTTGGGATTTTTCCTGCACTTTCAAACCCGCTAACAAGGTGAACAACTGTTCTTGGGTGCTGAAATAATTACGGTTATGGAGCAAATCCACCAACTGATTAATTTCCGTTGCCAATGGCGGCAATTTGGCTTTGTGACGTAACAATAAGTACAGCACAGCCGCCTGATCACGCAAACTGCTGCCGTAATCACCGAGGTATTTCTGCTCATCACGCACCTGTGCCAAGCCCCGTTGAATCGCGTCATCACCACGCTTAGCATCCCCACCAGGTACCATTTGCAAAGCAAGTCCCAGATGCACCAACGGCAAGCCGGATGCGGCTTTGCTCAAATCTTTATCATACATGGCTTTCAGCGTCCCCGGCGAAGCCCGCTTCACCCGTGCCAGCACATACCCCGCATAAGCACGGGCGGCGAAATCCACGTGGTTGGGCATATCCGAAAACTCATAACGGCTTTCCGCAGCACCTTCACCTTCCTGCAAACGTTCTTCCAAATTTTGGAGTGAACGCCGCAACAACCATTCCGGTACAATAAAGCCCTGCTCTTTGGCATCCAGCAAAAAGTCCACCACATACGGCGTGAGCCAATATTCTTCTTGTCCACCATTGGCATCACCCCACAACGTGAAGCCACCATTGGCTAATTGCATTCCGGCAAGGCGTAATAACGCCGCATTCACCCGCTCATTGCGCTCCTTCATTTCCAAGGGTTCCAAACCCAGCGATTCAGAGACGTTCGCATCCAGAAACAAGTAAGGCCAAGCACTGCTAGTGGTTTGTTCCAAACAACCATAGGGATACTGCAACAAACCTTGCAAGGCATTTCGCAACGGTAGCACCGGTGTTGCTGCCAAACTCAGATTCGCTTTCAAACCAGCCGCCTGAAACTGCTGGATAGTCGCAGCATCGAGTATCAGCGTTTCACCTGCCGCCAATTCCCGGTTTTGTGCCAAATATTGCGCCGGGTATGCTGGGCGTATCGCCAACTGAAGTTGTCGCCGTGCCGTAAAGCCTTTCCCCGCCAACTCCAGATTAATCTGTGCGTTGCCGAGTGCTTGCTGGGCGGATATTGGCAAACGTATGGTTTCACGCTTACCCGCCGCCAAACTGAGTTCGCGCGTATCCGCCACGCCCGATAGCAAGGCATTACTGCTGAGTTTCAATGTCACCACTTGCGCTTCTGTCGTCGTGTTATTCACGTCCACGCTCAGAAAACTGCTGTCACCAGCAGCGAGAAAACGGGGAGCAGCCAAACTGGCAACCACGGGCGAAGCAACTTTCATCTCACGTTCGGCGCTACCAAAACGCTCCTGTGTGGCAGCGACTGCCATTAAGCGCAATGTGCCGTCGAAACCGGGCAATGGCAATTCAATTTTAGCCTTACCGTCGGCATCAAACGTCACCGCACCGCTGAATAGCGACACAATCCGCAGATCCGCCTGTCCCAAAGCGCCACCGCGCCGCCCACCAGCGGCATCGCCACCAAAACGTTGGCGTAAAGGCGCACCGTCCACGCTTTCAATAATCTTACCGTAAGCGTCATACAGGCTAGACGTGTACTGGTGTTGTGAGAAATAAAACGCCAGCGGATCAGGGGTTTTGAAATCGGTAATGCTTAATACGCCCGCATCCACCGCTGCCAACGTCACGATTGCCTGTTCGCCACTGAGATTATCCGCACTGACGGTCACAGTAGTCGTTTTCTCTGGCAAGACTTTTTCGGGAGCTTCAATACTCAGATTCAGACGGCGTGAATCCCGATCCAGTGGCAGGAAAATAACCCCCAAAGCACGGTTGGGCGCAATTTTCTGCTGACTACTGGCAGGGCGGAATGAGGTCACAGTGATGTACAAATCATGGCGATTCCATGCCTTCTCCACGGGAATCTCCACGGTCATGCCTTCGGCTGGTAATGTTACCCGTTGTGACCACAACAGCGACTCCGCCTCTACCGCCACCAGTGCTTCACCAGCCGCAGGCGGGGTAATTTTCAACTTAACCACATCGCCAGCCTGGTACTTGGCTTTATCCAAAGCCAATTCAATCTGATCAGGGCGGGAGGCATTGTTCTCCGCCTGCTCCCAATCCCACCCGGCATGAAACGGGTAAACGGCTTTTAAACCGGTTTCAGCGTCTTCGACTTCCAAGCGGTAATAACCATATTGCACCGCAAATGCTGCTTTACCACGCGCATTCTCATCCAACGTAATGTTTTTCTGTACAGTCGGGTATTCACTGGAAATCTCTTTACGCTGCCAACCTTCGGCATTGTTGTATTCCCAGAAATATTCTTTTTCTTCCCTAACCAAGGTCACGGCGAGCGCCTGAGTCGCAGGCACTGCTTGCCCTGCTGCATTCAATCGCACCAACTCGAAAGCCGCCTCACTATTATCGGCTACCGTGTCTTTGCTGAATAAAGGGCGAATTCCCACCAAATTAGGGCTAGGCCAAAACGGCACGTCCAACTTGCGAATCACGCTGCGTCCGCCGGTTTCGTGCAAACTGCCGATAATGCTCACGGTTAATGGGGAACTGATTTTGCCTACCAACGCCGGGCTTTCCACAAAACCGCCACCGGTTTCATTTAAAGCCACTTCGGGTAAATCTTCGCGACTCACCAATTTCTCATCGGCAGGATCGCCAAAGTAATAGTCTTTAAATTCGGCAAAGGGATGACGATTCACGCTTACCGTGCGTACTGCGGTCAATTTATTACCACTGGCAGGTGCGCCGTACAAATAATCACCCTGCGCCGCCACCACAAGCTTTTCCCCTGCCGTCAACAACTTCTCTTCTGCACTCAAAACCAGCTTCATGCGTTCCGGCATGAAATCTTCGACATGAAAATTGAACGTACTAACCGGCGTTTCATCTTTAGCATTGATACGCACCTCTGCTTTCCAGGTTCCCGTTGGAGCATCCGCCGGAATCGGCAAGCGATAGCTGAAAAAGCCGAGATCGGCATGGGCAGCCAACAGGTTTTCTTCCAATAATAATTTGGTATCGGGGCGCACGATGCGTAGATGCAGGTTTTTTACCGAAACTGTCTTGCCGTCACGGTCACGTAACAATACCGACAAATCCATCGGTTCACCGGGGCGGAATAAATCACGAGCACTGTAGATAAACGGGGCAATCGGCTTATCCGGCAAACCCGTTACCGCGTATTCTGACAAATCTAACGCCGCATCACGCAAATCCAAAAAAGCAAACTGCGATTCCTGTTGTGCCGTCAGCAATAAATCGCCGCTAGGTCGATGTTCGAAACTGACACGCCCATCCTCATCTGTCTCCAGCGTCAAGGCTTCTTTTTCACCCTGCAACTTCAATTGCACCCCCGGCAACGGTTTGCCGGTGTCCAAAGCATTAGCAAAGACCTCCAACCCACGCGCATACAAACGCATATGCAAACCAATATTCGTCACGACAAACTGCGTAATACGGTAAGCCTCATCGTTAAAACGCCCGGGTTCACGCATCACAGCAAAATACACCCCCGGTGTTTTCAGCTCCTGAATGTCTTCTACCGGAATCAACATCGAAGCACGTGCATTCAACTTGGCATCGGTGACATAACGGCGAGAATACACACTTTCAGTGACAGCATGGATTTCTTCCAATTGCCACTGCGACAAACGTCCCCCTAAACTGATTGTTTTCAACATATCCGACAATTTGTCTGGCTGCACCCGCAGGAATTCAATATCCAACTCCGGCACATTCACCACGCGAATCGGCAAACCACCCGTCAACTTGGCAGGCAAAATACTGCCGGTAGTTGCAAAATCAAACGCTGGGCTAATATCACGGGTTTTCAAGCTGCTATCCGACGGTTTTTGCAATCGCAGACCATTCTTGCTGGTTACGCCCGGTCTAATTTGCACACGATAATCGGTTTGTGGCTTGATATTGCTAAAAAATAGGCGACGCGGCTCACTTGCCATTACCCACTGACCCTCGACCATTTTGCCGTTAGCCGTTAAGGTGATGAAGCTGTTGTAATCCTCTGTCGGATTGAGGTCTTGTGAAAATGTCACGGCTAATGCAGGGCTGGTATCCAAGGTACGCTCAGACACATCCACCACCAGCATTTGCGTCAACAAGGCTTCATTGCTGTATTGCGGGCTAGTAGCGGCTGGTGCAGGCGCTTCTGCCCTTGCCAGTCCCATCAATAGCAGTAACAAACACACCCACAACCACGGTAACACGCGACGAATTTGATAAGCCATTATTGTTCTCCACCCGGCAAGACTAGACGTATTCTATAAGAATGCCAGTATAGACTTTTTTGGTACAGAAAAGTTACCACGCCATCGTGATAATGCGCGATACTGACGAATGGAGGTATGAAGGGATAAAAAAAGTGGCGACCCTATGGGGATTCGAACCCCAGTTACAACCGTGAAAGGGTCGTGTCCTAGGCCTCTAGACGATAGGGTCGCTGATGTAAACTTCCAAACCTATTGTTTGTCATCTTCCCTTGGAGAGAAAATGACGATGGTGGATAACCCGGCAAATGTAATCAAAAAACCGAGTGGCACCGCCAGTAAAAACATTTTCGCCAACTCATCGCTGTCTGCAAACATGAAGCCGAATCCGAAGACCAAGCCTACGACTGTTATCACCAGACCAGTGATTAAGCTGTAGCGACCAAGACGATCCATAAACACTCTCACGTCGGTCAATATTTGGTGGAGCTAAGCGGGATCGAACCGCTGACCTCTACAATGCCATTGTAGCGCTCTCCCAGCTGAGCTATAGCCCCACGGCGAAAGAGAGGCGAATTCTGAAGTAATCCGCCGCTTCTGTCAAGCGCCTTTTAAAGAATTTGCGAAGATTGCTTTATGCACATCACCAAGGCTAATGATCCCCACCAACTTACCTGCTTCGACGACAGGAATTCGGCGAATTTTTTGCACGCACATAATAGAAACCGCCTTCATCAACGGCATCTCCGGGCTGGCAGAAGCCACTAACTTGCTCATCAAATCACTAGCCTGCAAACCCAAGGCATCGCTATAGCCTTTTTCCATCTTCTCGAAATCCGGCACACCCTCTTCACGTGCCACCTCAGAGATGTCGGGGAACATTTTGCGTAACACGTCTTTTTCAGAAATGACACCAACAACATTGTTGTTATCATCCACGACCGGCATACCGCTGATCTTGTTAAAGCACATAACCTCAACCAGATCACGCACTGGGGTATTGGGTTTAGCGGTTTTAACGCTGGTATTCATGATGTCTTTGACTTTCATTCATCCTCCTCATTCATGCTAGGTTTTAGTCATACAAATATAACATAAAATCCCCCATAAATCGTATTAGCTTTGGGGGATATGCAGGGAGACCGCATTTGACTTTTTAAATCACTTTAAAATCAATAGATTGATTACTTTTAAGACATAGGCGCATTAATTATATCTCATTGATTAATAAGAGTTTAAAATTTATATGCGCTCACCCTGGGGGGATATGCCCGACTAAATCGCCAAGGTACGGATAAAGCTGACAGCCCGTTGGATGCGCTGCAATGCCCGCTCACGCCCAATCAATTCCAAGGTAATTTCCAGTGAGGGTGAAGAAGCACTGCCCGTTACCGCAACCCGCAACGGTGGTCCCACTTTCCCCAGCTTCAAACCTAATTTTTCGCAAGCGGCTTGAATCGCAGCGTGGATAACATCGCCCTGCCAACTAGCCAAGACTGCCAACTCATCATGCACCGCCTGCAAATTGTCAGCGGTATCCGCCTTGAAATGCTTTTGCACCGCAGCAGGATCAAATTCTGCAAACTCTTCATAGAAATAACGGCTGATCGCCACCATATCCACCAAAGTCCTGGCACGTTCGCGCTGAGCATTGATGACATCCGCTAACGCAGGACCTTGGGATACATCCAGCTTTTGTGCTTGCACGTGCCATTGCAACTGCGCCGCTAACACCTCTACAGGTAGTGTTTTGATGTAGTGCTGGTTCAGCCATAGCAATTTTTCGGTATTAAAGGCAGATGGAGCGCGGTTGATCGCTTCCAGTGAAAATAATTCAATCATCTCCTCACGCGAGAAAATTTCCTGATCGCCATTCGACCAACCCAAACGCACCAAGTAATTCAATACGGCTTGCGGCAGGAAACCATCATCGCGGTATTGCATTACCCCCACAGCACCATGACGCTTCGATAAACGCTGCCCATCCGACCCCAGAATCATCGGCAAATGTGCAAATTTCGGGGGTTCAAAACCCAATGCACGCATAATATTGATCTGACGCGGCGTGTTACTAATATGGTCGTCACCACGAATAACGTGTGTCACCTGCATATCAATATCATCCACCACCACGGTCAAATTATACGTGGGTGTGCCATCAGAACGCGCAATAATTAAATCATCCAGTTCGGCATTGCCGATAGTAATTTTGCCGCGCACCAAGTCATTAATCTCCACGACGCCCGTTTGCGGGTTACGGAAACGGATTACTGGCTCAATGCCTTCCGGCGGGGCTTCGTGCTGACGGTCACGCCATAGCCCGTTGTAACGCGGACTTTCTTTACGCGCTATTTGTTCTTCGCGCATCTGCTCCAGTTCTTCCTTGCTGCAATAGCAACGGTAGGCGTGACCACTCGCGAGTAATTGCTGAATCACTTCTGCGTAACGGTCGAAGCGCTGGGTTTGGTAAAACGGGCCTTCGTCATGCCCCAAATCCAGCCACGCCATACCTTCCAAAATCGCATCCACCGATGCTTGCGTGGAACGTTCACGGTCGGTATCTTCGATACGCAAAATGAAAGTGCCGCCCATCTTGCGGGCATACAGCCAAGAAAACAGCGCGGTACGTGCGCCACCAATATGCAAATAACCAGTTGGGCTGGGGGCAAAGCGAGTTCTGACGTTCATGAGCTTCCAGTGAGTAATTTTTAAATAAACCTTAAGCAAAACTGAACAAAAAACAATCTAAATATTCAGTTCAAATTCAGCGCCACCCTCACATAATTATCCGCGTTGAAGGGCTAAACTGGGCTAAAGGGGCAGAAGAATAATAACAGGGCTACGCCCCTTCTCTTTTATTCGGCACTGAAGCGCCTAATCATAATCACAAGTTTCAGGCATTAAAAGCCTTCCTTCGGGAAGGTTTTTTCCTTTCTACGCAACCAAGAAATACGCCAGTGCTTGCAACACCAGCCAAGCATAGACACCCGCCAGTATATCATCGAACATAATACCAAAGCCGCCAGGTACATCACGATCCACCAAGCGTATCGGCCAAGGTTTCCAAATGTCGAACAGGCGGAATAAGAAAAATCCCACTACAATCCATATCCACCCTGCCGGAGCCGCCAGCATGGTTAACAAGAAACCCGCAAACTCATCCCACACGATGCCACCGTGATCGTGTACACCCAAGCGCCGCGAGGATTCACCACAAATCCAAATGCCAGCCAATGACATCAGCAACAATACGGCGACATACCCCCAAAGCGGCAACTGCGCCAGCAACAAATACAACGGAATCGCTGCCAAAGTTCCAGCCGTTCCGGGCGCAAACGGTGACAAGCCACTGCCAAACCCAAAGGCAAGGAAGTGTACGGGTGAAGAAAAAACCGTTTTTGCCGGTACTATTACGTGCATGAAAACAAATTCCTATACGCTTAAGGCTTAGGGATTATACACATCTGGCATCAGGTCGCTATAATTGCGCCCCATTACTTAACCGGAAACACAACATGACCACTTACACCTTTATTTATGACATAAACGGTCTTGCCGATTTTGAAGAACGGGTGCTCAAAGCCTCCTTACGTCAGCCTGTCCTAGTAGACTTCTGGGCGGAATGGTGTGGTCCCTGTCTATTCCTTGACCCGGTATTGAAAGCCGTTATTCCCGAATACCACGGTAAAGTCATACTCGCCAAACTCGATACCGAAGAAGATGAAAACATGAAGCTAGCGGGTCGTCACCAAGTACGCGGGTTCCCCACGGTCATCTTGTTTGAACATGGCAAAGAAGTCGCCCGCTTTAGCAGCGCTCGTAACAAACCATTTATCAGGGAGTTTATCGACACCAACAGCCAAATGCTGGCAAAAGTTAACCCCGCAC
>CAYNNA010000014.1:0-38569 GCA_964398375.1 uncultured Thiothrix sp. | reverse complement strand
CAGTTTAGGGCGTGGAAATCGCGGGGGCTAGACGTGCTGAAATGGCCGCTTACACCCCTGCTGCTGTAAAAGAAGCAACTCGTGATGGCGCTCCTCCCATTGATTTGGTCGATGGTGAGGAACTGGCTGATAAGCTCAAAGAATTAGGTTTGGGTGTTAAAACGATGTTAGTCGAACAAGTTAGCGTTGATGAGGGCTGGTTCGAGACAGTGTGATACTGTTTAGTACAGATAGTTATGGGTCGGGCTTTTACCCGACACCACATTAAACGGTTTGAAAACTACGCCTCATACCCCAACACCGGAGCCAACCACCGCTCCGCTTCCGCCAGCGTCATGCCCTTACGCTTGGCATAATCTTCCACCTGATCCCGTGCAATTCGCCCAATCCCGAAATACCGCGAATCCGGGTGACTGAAATACCAGCCCGACACCGAAGCCGCCGGATACATCGCAAACGATTCCGTAATGATCATCCCCGTATTCGCTTCGACATCCAGCAACGTCCACAACGTGCCTTTTTCGGTATGGTCAGGGCAAGCCGGATAGCCGGGGGCAGGGCGAATCCCCTGATATTTTTCGGCAATCATCGCGTCATTATCCAGCGTTTCATCCGCAGCATAACCCCAGAACTCCTTGCGCACCCGCTCGTGCATCCGTTCTGCCAAGGCTTCTGCCAGACGGTCACACAAGGCTTCCAGCATGATCGCGCTGTAATCGTCATGCTTTTCACGGAAGGCTTTCAGGTGTGGCTCAATGCCAAAGCCGGTACTCACCGCAAACACGCCCATCCAGTCCGCCTTGCCCGATTCCACAGGTGCAACGAAATCACCCAGACAGAAGTTTGGCTGCTGCCCATTCCGTTCCATCTGCATCCGCAAATTGTGCAACACGCTCAAGGTTTGCGTGCGGCTCTCGTCGGTATATAGCACCACGTCATCGCCTTGCGCATTCGCCGGGAAGAACCCGACCACCGCCTTGGCTTGCACCCACTTTTCATCCACCACTTTCTTCAGCATCGCCTGCGCATCGGCATACAACTTAGTGCATTCCTCGCCCACAATCTCATCGGTCAGAATTGCTGGGAACTTACCCGCCAGTTCCCAACTACGGAAAAACGGTGTCCAATCAATCCGCTCCACCAATTCCGCCAACGGATAATCCCCAAACACAATAACATTCTTCCCCCCCTCTACCTCTGGGAGAGGGGGTTGGGGGGTGAGGGTCTTCGGGGTGGGGGGAGTATAATTGCTCCAATCCACCTGAAACTTATTCGCCCGCGCTGCCGCAATGCTCACCAACTTCCGCTCAGTCTGATTCGCCGCCCGCTTCACGCGCACCTGCTCGTATTCCGCGCGAATGCTCGCCACGTAATCCGGCTTTTGCTCTTTGGACAGCAGCGCACTCGCCACCCCCACCGCCCGCGACGCATCCGGCACATACACCACGATGTCGTTCTTGTACTGCGGTTCAATCTTCACCGCCGTATGAATCTTAGAGGTAGTCGCCCCGCCAATCAGCAACGGCACATGGAAATCTTGGCGCTGCATTTCCTTCGCCACATGCACCATTTCATCCAGTGATGGCGTAATCAAACCGGACAAGCCGATAATATCCACCTGCTCATCCCGCGCCACTTGCAGGATTTTCTCGGCGGAAACCATCACGCCAAGGTCAATCACTTCGTAGCTATTGCACTGCAACACCACGCCGACGATATTCTTGCCGATGTCATGCACGTCGCCTTTCACCGTCGCCATGAGGATTTTGCCGTTGGCTTGCACGTCGCACCCGGCTTTTTCCGCTTCCATGAACGGGTCGAGGTATGCCACCGATTTTTTCATCACGCGGGCAGATTTCACCACTTGCGGCAGGAACATTTTGCCCGCACCGAACAAATCGCCAACCACGTTCATGCCGTCCATTAACGGGCCTTCGATGACCAGCAGTGGGCGACCCAGTTTCACTCGCGCCTCTTCAGTATCTTCGTTGACGAAAGCATCAATGCCTTTCACCAGCGCGTGTTCAAGGCGTTTTTCAACTGACCATGAACGCCATTCGAGGTCTTCTTTCTTCACCTCGGTCGAGCCATCGCCCTTGTATTTCGCGGCAATATCCAGCAAGCGTTCGGTCGCGCCCGCATCCTTGTTTTGGATCACGTCTTCGACCGCATCGCGCAATTCCGTCGGAATGTCGTCGTAGATTGCCATTTGCCCCGCATTCACAATCCCCATGTCCATGCCCGCTTTGATGGCGTGGTAGAGGAACACGCTGTGAATGGCTTCGCGCACCGGATTATTGCCCCGGAACGAGAACGACACGTTGGAAACCCCACCGGAAATGTGCGCGTGCGGCAAGTTTTGACGAATCCAACGCGTGGCTTCGATAAAATCCACCGCGTAATTATTGTGTTCGTCGATACCCGTGGCGACCGCGAAAATGTTCGGGTCGAAAATAATGTCTTCGGGCGGGAAGCCGACTTGTTCGGTCAAAATCTTGTAAGCGCGTGCGCAAATCTCGATTTTTCGTGCTTGCGTGTCGGCTTGCCCCTGTTCATCAAATGCCATCACGATGACCGCAGCCCCGTAACGGCGTACCAGCTTGGCTTGGGCGATGAATTTCGCTTCGCCTTCTTTCATTGAAATCGAGTTAACAATGCCCTTGCCTTGAATGCATTTCAAACTCGCTTCGATAACTTCCCATTTGGAGGAGTCGACCATTACGGGAACACGGGCAATATCCGGTTCTGAGGCGATGAGGTTGAGGAAACGGGTCATTTCCTTTTCCGCATCCAACAAGCCTTCGTCCATATTCACGTCGATGATTTGTGCGCCGCTTTCGACTTGTTCCAACGCAACTTCAAGGGCTTCGGTGTAGTTGCCTTCTTTGATTAGGCGTTTGAATTTGAGTGAACCCGTAACGTTAGTACGTTCGCCGACGTTCACAAACAGGCTGTTTGCGCCAATATTGAACGGTTCTAAACCAGACAGGCGGCATTCTTTGGCAAGTTGCGGTAGTTTGCGTGGCGCAATGCCAGCCACCGCATCGGCAATGGCTTTGATGTGTGCAGGCGATGTGCCGCAACAGCCACCGACGATATTCAGGAAGCCACTTTGCGCCCATTCACGGATGTGTACTGCCATTTCCGCGCCATCCATGTCGTATTCGCCCATTTCATTCGGCAAACCGGCGTTGGGGTGGGCAGAAACATGCGAGGCGCACACACGGGACATTTCTTCGACATACTGACGCAGCAAATCCGGCCCCAGTGCGCAGTTCAGACCAAAGGAAATCGCATCGGCGTGCGCCAGCGCATTGTAAAACGCTTCGGTGGTTTGCCCCGACAACGTGCGCCCAGACGCATCAGTAATCGTGCCGGAAATCATGATTGGCAGTTCAATCCCGTCTTCGTCGAACACTTGCTTGACCGCAAATACGGCAGCCTTGGCGTTGAGCGTGTCGAAAATGGTTTCGATCAGGATAATGTCCACGCCGCCTTCGATTAAGCCACGGGTGGATTCCATGTACGCCACCACCAATTCGTCGAAGGTGACGTTGCGGAAACCGGGATCATTCACATCGGGGGAAATGCTGCACGTGCGGCTGGTTGGCCCCAACACGCCTGCGACGAAACGCGGTTTGTCGGACGTGCTGTATTCGTCGGCGACCGAACGTGCCAGTTTTGCCGCCTCCACGTTGATTTCATACGACAACTCTTGCATGTCGTAGTCATGCATCGAAATGGTGGTGGCGTTGAAGGTATTGGTTTCGAGAATGTCCGCGCCAGCGGCGAGGTATTCCCCGTGAATTGTGCGGATGACTTCCGGTTTAGTCAGCACCAACAGGTCGTTATTGCCTTTGATGTCTTTGTGCCAGTCGGCAAAGCGCGTGCCGCGATAATCAGCTTCTTCCAGCTTGTAGCGTTGGATCATCGTACCCATCGCCCCATCAAGGATGAGGATGCGGTCGGCAAGGGCGTTTTCGAGTTGGGTTGTGCGGTTCATGGTTAAGCCATCAGCAATTCAGTTAAGGCGCGTATCCTACCAGAATTGACGCGTAGAACATAAGCTGTCTTACGGGAATGCGTCATTTCAACTGATTACTGAGGTCGCACGATGAATTTGAAAACGCTGTTCCCCCTCTACCCGTCCCCTGAGCGTAGTCGAAGGGCGGGAGAGGGGGGCGGGCTTCTTAAGCGATCACACCCTTCTCACGCAACAACGCCTCAATCTCTGGCATAATCGTCACGTCATCAATGGTGGAAGGCACAACATACGCCTCACCGTTCACCATCTGCCGCAAGCTCTTCCGCAAAGTCTTACCCGAACGGGTTTTCGGCAAACGCTTCACGATATGAGTGTCTTTGTAGCAAGCAATCGCGCCAATGCTGCTGCGGATCATCTGGGTCAGTTCCTTCGACAAGGTTTCCTCGTCGATGTCTGCACCTGTTTTCAGCACCACCAGACCCATTGGCACTTGCCCTTTCAGGTCATCATCGCGTGCAATTACCGCACATTCCGCCACGGCTGGATGCCCGCCCACGACTTCTTCCATCTCGCCCGTGGACAAACGATGCCCCGCCACGTTCATCACGTCATCCACGCGCCCCATGACGAATACATAGCCGTCTTCGTCGATGTAACCGCCGTCGCCGCTGGCATAATAACCATCAAAGGTCTGCAAATAGCTCTGTTTGAACTTCTCCACATCGCCCCAAATCGTCGCCAAACAACTCGGTGGTAAGGGTAATTTCAGCGCAATGTAGCCTTGTTCATTCACCCCTAAACGTTGCCCGTTTTCGTCCAGAATCTGCACATTGAAACCCGGTGTCGGCATGGTGGAAGAACCCAGTTTGACGGGCATTGGTTCCACGCCTTGCAGGTTGGCAGTAATGCCCCAACCCGTTTCAGTCTGCCACCAATGGTCAATCACCGGCTTGCCAGTTTTTTCCATCATCCACTCTTGCGTCGGTGGGTCAAGGCGTTCACCCGCTGAGAAGATGGTCAGCAAGCTGCTGATGTCGTAGTTCTTGATCAATGCCGCGTGGGGGTCATCTTTCTTGATGGCACGGAACGCGGTCGGTGCAGAGAACAAACCTTTCACGCCATACTCTTCGGTAATGCGCCAGAATGCACCCGCATCCGGTGTCATCACGGGTTTGCCTTCGTACACGATGGTGGTGCAACCGCGCAGCAGTGGCGCGTACACGATATACGAGTGACCCACCACCCAGCCCACGTCAGACGCAGCCCAGAACACATCGCCGGGATTCATATTGTAAATCGCCTGCATACTGTAGTTCAGCGCGACCGCATGACCGCCATTCTCGCGTACCACGCCCTTGGGCTTGCCGGTTGTGCCAGACGTATACAGGATGTACAGCGGGTCAGTGCCTTTCACCGGTACGCAATTGGCAGGCGTTGCTGTGGCTATCAAGTCATTCCAGTCATGATCACGTCCTGCAATCAACGGTGCAGTCGCTTGCGGACGTTGGAAGATAATGCAGCTTTGCGGCTTGTGTGCCGACAAATCAATCGCTTTGTCGAGCAGCGGTTTGTACTCAATCACGCGCTTGATTTCGATCCCGCACGAAGCTGAAATCATCACTTTCGGTTGTGCGTCTTCAATCCGCTGTGCCAATTCCGGGGCAGCAAAACCACCAAATACCACGGAATGGATTGCGCCCAAGCGTGCGGTTGCCAACATGCTGATCACCGCTTCGGGGATCATTGGCATGTAAATGATAACGCGGTCGCCTTTTTCCACACCCAAACCTGCCAACATACCCGCTGTTTTGGCGACTTCATCACGCAATTCGCGGTAGGTGTATTTTTTCTTGGTGTCGGTCACGGGGGAATCGTAAATGACTGCGACTTGATCGCCACGCCCATTTTCTACGTGGTAATCCAGCGCCATGTACGCAGTATTCATTTCACCATCGGCAAACCAGTGGTAGATGCCGTGTTCGTCTTGCGACAGGATTTTTTCCGGGGCTTTGAACCACTTCAGCGCTTCGGATTTCTCTTTCCAGAAGCCTTCGGGGTCATTCATCGAGCGGTCGTATTCTGCTTTGTAACTCATCGTTTCTCTCCTCCTCAAAAACAATCACCAGGCACACGTACCCAGCCTTCCATCAGCACCCGCGCACTGCGGCTCATAATGGCCTTGGTGACAGTCCACTCACCCTTGACCTGTTGTGCTTCCGCGCCGACCCGCAACGTGCCGGATGGATGCCCGAAACGCACGGCATTGCGTTCACCTCCACCGGCTGCCAGATTCACCAGCGTACCCGGTACAGCCGCAGCCGTACCAATGGCAACCGCCGCCGTGCCCATCATGGCGTGGTGCAATTTGCCCATCGACAAGGCGCGTACCAGCAAATCAATGTCATCGGCGCGGATGGTTTTGCCGCTGGAGGCTACGTAATCAGTCGGTGGTGCAACAAACGCGATTTTGGGCGTGTGCTGACGGGTTAACGCTTCTTCCGGGGTTTTGATCAACCCCATCCGCAATGCACCTGCCACGCGGATTTTCTCGAAACGTGCCAGTGCTTGCGGATCGCTATTGATCGCTTCCCGCAGTTCTGTACCGGTATAGCCAATATCCGCCGCATTTACGAATACGGTCGGGATGCCCGCCGTGATCATGGTCGCTGGGAAAGTGCCCACACCGGGAACGTCAAGCTGATCGACCAGATTGCCGGTCGGGAACAGGCTACCGCCGTCCTCTCCTTCATCGGACGGATCAAGGAACTCCAGCACAATTTCCGCTGCCGGAAAGGTTACGCCGTCGAGTTCAAAGTCACCGGTTTCCTGTACCTGAAAGTTGCTCACTGGCACATGCGCGATAATCGTTTTGCTGATATTGGCTTGCCAAATGCGCACGGTACACACGCCATTCTCTGGAATCCGCGCCGCATCCACATAGCCCGCATGAATCGCAAATGCCCCCGCACCGGTAGACAAATTGCCGCAATTACCGCTCCAATCGACAAAATCCTTGTCAATGGCAATCTGCCCGTATAAGTAATCGACATCATGATCAGGGCGCGTGCTCTTGGATAAAATCACACACTTGCTGGTACTGGAGGTCGCGCCACCCATGCCATCAATGTGCGCTGCATAAGCGTCAGGGCTACCAATCACCCGTTGAAACAGCTTATCACGCGCTGTGCCGGGTACTTGAGCCGCAGTGGGCAAGTCTTCCAAACGGAAGAACACGCCCTTGGATGTGCCGCCACGCATATACGTGGCGGGGATTTTGACTTGTGGGACTTGGGACATTACGCTGCTGCTCCTTCGAGGAAGTCCTGCGCAAAGCGTTGCAACACACCACCCGCGTTGTAGACACGCACTTCGGCGGCGGTATCCAGGCGGCA
Organism: uncultured Thiothrix sp.; assembly: GCA_964398375.1. Classification (GTDB taxonomy): domain Bacteria; phylum Pseudomonadota; class Gammaproteobacteria; order Thiotrichales; family Thiotrichaceae; genus Thiothrix. The sequence goes on along the minus strand of CAYNNA010000014.1, from coordinate 31,192 downwards.
GGTAACAGGAATGCGCACGGTTTCGCCATTACGACGCTGCATAATCACGGTCAAGTCAGCACGCGGGGCAATCGCACCTTCCACACTGTAGATTTCTGTGCCGTCAATGGCGTAAGTCTTGCGCGTTTCGCCCGCTTTGAATTCCAGTGGCAGCACGCCCATACCGACGAGGTTGGTACGGTGGATGCGCTCGAAACCTTCCGCAACGATGGCTTCGACACCTGCCAGACGCACGCCTTTGGCAGCCCAGTCACGGCTTGAACCTTGCCCGTAATCCGCGCCCGCGACAATGATCAGCGGTTGCTTGCGCTCCATATAGGTTTCGATGGCTTCCCACATGCGCATGACTTTGCCTTCCGGCTCGACCCGCGCCAATGACCCCTTTTTCACCTGACCATCCACGACTGCCATTTCGTTCACCAATTGTGGGTTGGCGAAAGTAGCGCGTTGCGCGGTTAAGTGGTCGCCACGGTGGGTGGCGTAAGAGTTGAAGTCTTCTTCCGGCAAGCCCATTTTGTGCAGGTATTCGCCCGCCGCACTGTTCATCATGATCGCGTTGGATGGCGACAAGTGGTCAGTGGTGATATTGTCTGGCAATACCGCTAACGGCAGCATCCCTTTCAGGGTGCGCTCACCTGCCAATGCACCTTCCCAGTACGGTGGGCGGCGAATGTAGGTGGACATAGGCCGCCAGTCATACAACGGGCTTTTCGCCTGTTCAATCTCACCCAAATCAAACATCGGGATATAGATTTGTTTGAATTGTTCTGGCTTAACGGCAGCGGCAACGATTGCGTCGATTTCTTCATCCGCAGGCCAAATGTCTTTCAATGTAATCGGGTTGCCGTTTTTGTCCGTACCCAGCGCGTCGTTTTCGATGTCGAAACGCATGGTTCCGGCAATCGCGTAAGCTACTACCAGCGGTGGGGAGGCGAGGAACGCTTGCTTGGCATACGGGTGGATACGCCCGTCGAAGTTGCGGTTGCCCGACAGGACAGCGGTGGCGTATAAGTCGCGGTCGATGATTTCCTGCTGGATTTTCGGGTCGAGTGCGCCCGACATGCCGTTACAGGTGGTGCAGGCGAAGGCGACGATACCGAAACCGAGCTTTTCCAGTTCCGTCAGCAAACCGGCTTCTTTCAGGTACAGCTCAGCCACTTTGGAACCCGGTGCAAACGAGGATTTCACCCACGGTTTGCGTACCAAGCCCAGTTCGTTGGCTTTGCGTGCCAGCAAGGCAGCAGCTACCACATTGCGGGGGTTGGAGGTGTTGGTGCATGAGGTAATCGCGGCAATGATGACAGCACCATCCGGCATCAAACCTTGCGCTTCTTCGGCTTGCGCAGCTTCCAGATTGACGGCGATACCACGTTCTGCCAAGGCAGTAGTCGGCAAACGGCGGTGTGGGTTGGAAGGGCCAGCCATGTTACGTACCACGGTAGACAGGTCGAATTCCAGCACACGCGGGTATTGCGCATTTGCCAGTGCATCAGCCCACAAGCCGGTGGTTTTGGCGTAGTTTTCAACCAGTGCCACTTGTTCCGGTTCACGCCCGGTCAGTTTTAGGTAGTCGATGGTTTGAGCGTCGATGTAGAACATCGCGGCAGTTGCACCGTATTCCGGGCACATATTGGAAATGGTGGCACGGTCGCCGATGGACAGGCTGTCTGCACCGTCACCGAAGAATTCCACATAAGCACCGACCACACGTTCTTTTCGCAGGTACTCGGTCAAAGCCAGTACGATGTCAGTCGCGGTAATGCCCGGTTGACGTTTGCCGGTCAGTTTCACCCCAACGATGTCCGGCAGGCGCATCATGGAAGGCAGACCCAGCATGACGGTTTCCGCTTCCAGACCGCCTACACCAATCGCGATAACGCCGAGTGCGTCAACGTGTGGGGTGTGCGAGTCAGTACCCACGCAGGTATCCGGGAACGCTACGCCGTCACGCGCTTGGATCACCGGAGACATTTTCTCCAGATTGATCTGGTGCATGATGCCGTTGCCTGCGGGGATTACGTCGACGTTTTTGAACGCGGTTTTCGTCCACTCGATGAAGTGGAAACGGTCTTCGTTGCGGCGGTCTTCGATAGCACGATTTTTGGCAAAAGCATCGGGGTCATAGCCGCCGCATTCGACTGCCAGTGAATGGTCAACAATCAACTGGGTTGGTACGACGGGGTTGACTTTCGCGGGGTCGCCGCCTTGGTCGGCGATTGCGTCACGCAAGCCTGCGAGGTCTACCAGTGCGGTTTGACCGAGGATGTCGTGGCAGACGACGCGAGCTGGATACCAAGGGAAATCGAGGTCTTGCTTGCCTTCGATTAGTTGTTTCAGGGAAGCGGTCAGGGCTTCCGGTTCGCAGCGGCGTACCAGTTGTTCTGCCAAGACACGCGAGGTGTAGGGCAGGGTGTCGTAGCTGCCGGGCTGGATCGCTTCGATGGCGGCAAGGGTATCGAAATAGTCAAGGTTCGTGCCGGGTAATGGTTTACGGTATTCAGTGTTCATCAGAGTTTCCCTCACCCCAACCCCTCTCCCAGAGGGAGAGGGGCTAAGATGGCTAAATATTGCTGTTCTTTCTTGCTCCCCCTCTACCGCTTGGCGGGAGAGGGGGCTGGGGGGTGAGGGTCTTTCACCCCCGCTCTGCCAACGGCACAAACGTCAAATTTTCAGGTCCCACGTAATTCGCACTAGGGCGAATAATCTTGCCATCTTCACGCTGTTCAATCACATGCGCACCCCAGCCGGTGACGCGGGAAATCACGAAAATCGGCGTGAACATATCGGTCGGTACACCCATTTGCCCGTAGGACACGGCAGAGAACCAGTCGAGGTTCGGGAACATTTTCTTCAGTTCCCACATGGTGCTTTCCAGACGGTCGGCGATGTCGTACATCTTCATGTCGCCGTTTTCTTCGGCCAACTGTTTGGCAACACGCTTGATGACCACGTTGCGTGGGTCAGCAATGGTGTACACCGGATGCCCAAAACCAATGACGATTTCTTTCTTGGCAACGCGCTCGCGGATGTCGGCTTCGGCTTCGTCGGCACTGTTGTAACGGGTCTGGATGCGTTGCGCTTCTTCGTTTGCACCGCCGTGTTTGGGGCCACGCAATGCGCCGATTGCACCGGTGATGCAGGAATACATATCGGAATTCGTGCCTGCAATCACGCGTGCGGTAAAGGTGGAGGCGTTGAATTCGTGCTCAGCGTACAGGATCAGCGAGGTATGCATGGCGCGTATCCACGATTCACTCGGCTTTTCGCCGTGCAGCAGGTGTAGGAAATGCCCGCCGACGGTTTCGTCGTCGGTTTCCACTTCAATCATATTGCCATTGATGGCGTAGTGATACCAGTACAGCAGCATGGAGCCGAAACTGGCAATCATCCGGTCAATGATATTGCGGGCATCAGCCGCCGGGTGGTGTTCCTTTTCTGGCATACACGCACCGAGTACGGAACAACCGGTGCGCATCACATCCATCGGGTGGGTGGACGGTGGTAGGGCTTCAAGTGCCTGTTTCACGGGCATCGGTAAGCCGCGCAGGGATTTCAGCTTGCGCTTGTAGGCTTTCAGTTCAGACGCATTGGGCAGTTTGCCATGCACGATCAGGTGGGCGATTTCCTCAAATTCGGCTTGTTCGGCGAAGTCGAGAATGTCGTAGCCGCGATAGTGCAGGTCGTTGCCCGTGCGCCCGACGGTACAGATGGCGGTATTGCCTGCGGCAGTGCCGGAAAGGGCAACGGATTTCTTCGGTTTTGGTAATGTTTGTTCAGTCATGGGTACTCCTCCTCAAGCCTTACTCTGCGCCTTTTTCGGCAAACAATTGATCCAGTTTCTGCTCGAAAGCGTGGTAGCCGATGGTGTCGTACAGCTCCATGCGGGTTTGCATGGTGTCGATCACGTTCTTTTGTGTGCCTTCGGTCAGCAGGTGGGTGTAAACGTTTTCAGCCGCTTTGCACATGGCGCGGAATGCGCTCAGTGGGTACAGCACTAATTGCACGCCAACCGCTGACAGTTCCGCCGTGGTGTACAACGGGGTTGCGCCGAATTCGGTGATGTTTGCCAAAACAGGGACATTCACAACTTTGGTAAATTCCGCGTACTGTTCCAGCTTGTTCATCGCTTCGGGGAAGATCATGTCGGCACCGGCCTCCACACATGCCATCGCACGGTCGATGGCGGATTGCATCCCTTCCACGGCGAGTGCATCGGTACGTGCCATGATCACGAAGCTGTCATCGGTACGTGCATCCACGGCGGATTTCACGCGGTCTACCATTTCTTGCAGCGAAACAATCGCTTTGTTAGGGCGATGACCGCAACGCTTTTGCATGACCTGATCTTCGATGTGGAAACCAGCAACGCCTGCCTGGATCATTTCACGGGTAGCGCGGGCAATATTGAATGTGCCGCCCCAGCCGGTATCAATGTCCACCAAGAGCGGCGCGGAAGTGACGGCGGTAATGCGCTTGGCATCTTCCAGTACGTCGTGCAGGGTCGTAATGCCAAGGTCAGGAATGCCCAGTGAGGAAGCAGCAACGCCACCGCCGGACAGGTACAGGGCTTTATGCCCGACCTTTTCAGCAATGATGGCGCTGTTGGCAGTGACCGCCCCGACGACTTGCAGGGGGTGGTTGTCCTTAACTGCCTGACGCAGCTTTTGACCGGGAGTAAGTGATTGGTTTGCTGTCATGTTCCTCATCCATCATTTGACTAATACTTTTCCATGCGCCACTGATATGGCGACGCATGAGGATTTCCGCCAATTCGCCGTCACGCGCAGTCAGTGCGTCGACGATATGGCGGTGCTGCTGCAAGGCTGGGCGAGTACGGCTTGAAAGTCGGCTGGTGCGGTAACGGCACATGCGCAACAATTGGTACAACTCGCCTGCCAGCAGGTCGATCAACATCTGGTTACGGCTCCCCAGCGCGATCTGGTAATGAAAGTCGAAATCGCCTTCGCTTTGGATATAAATCTGCCCGTCGGTGGCTTCGATTTGCTCGGCGTGCTTTTCGAGCAGTACCCGCAGCGTGTCAATTTCCGCGTCCGTCATGCGTAACGCTGCCGTGCGGCACGCCATGCCTTCAAGTGCTTCACGCACGGCGTACAAATCCGCCATCATCTCGCGATCCAGCGTGACGACACGCGCCCCGGCATGTGGTATACGTTTGACTAGGCGCATCCCTTCGAGCTGGCGTAAGGCTTCGCGCAAGGGGCCGCGCCCGATGCCGTAACGTTCTGCCAAATCGGCTTCGTTCAATTTTTGTCCTTGAAGCAGTTCACCCGTGATAATGGCTTGCGTTAATTTGGTTGACGCTACATCGGCAAGTGTCCCTTCTGGTGTGTGTAGTGCTAACATGGTATTTTTCTCGGCGATTGTTGACAATCTTTCGGGTAATAATACCATTTAGCGTAAAAAAGTGAAGTTTTATTTAATTTTTGTAGACAAAATATGGAAATTGATTATTTATTATGCATTTAATCGTTGTGTAGTTCTGGCATGATAACTTTTGCCTTCTGCCTGAGGTGATGCGTGATAAAATGACGACAGTGGGTATTAATAGATTTATCATTAATAGATTAAGATAATGCAAAGGAACCTTGTTCATGAATAAACATAAAGTCCGCAAGGCTGTGATTCCAGTGGCTGGTTTGGGTACACGTATGTTGCCTGCCACCAAAGCCATTCCCAAAGAAATGTTGCCGATTGTTGACAAACCCTTGATCCAATACGTGGTGAATGAATGCGTGGCGGCGGGTATCAAGGAAATCGTGCTGGTCACACATTCCAGTAAAAATTCCATCGAAAACCATTTCGATACCAGTTTTGAGCTGGAAACCATGCTGGAAAAGCGCGTCAAGCGGCAGTTGCTGGATGAAGTCCGTTCGATTTGCCCGCGTGATGTGACCATCATGCACGTCCGTCAAGGGCAGGCGAAAGGCTTGGGTCACGCGATTATGTGCGCCCACCCGATTGTGGGTAACGAACCGTGTGCGGTGGTGTTACCGGATGTGATTATTGACGATGCCGCGAGCGATTTGAGCAAGGATAACCTTGCGGCGATGCTGGATTTGTACGATGAAACCGGTTATAGCCAAATCATGGTCGAACCTGTACCCATGAGCAAAGTGTCATCTTACGGTATTGTTGATATTAACGGGCATACCCTCGCAGCGGGCGAGTCGGTGGCAATGAATGCGATTGTCGAAAAGCCTGCGGTGAATGACGCGCCATCGAATTTGGCGGTGGTTGGGCGTTATGTGCTGTCACCGCATATTTGGGGCTGGCTGAAGCGTACACCGTTGGGTGCCGGGGATGAAATTCAGCTCACGGACACCATCGGCTTATTGATGCGTGAATATCAGGTCAATGCTTTCCATATCACCGGTAAAAGCCACGACTGCGGTTCCAAAATGGGCTACATGATGGCGAATATTGAATACGCCTCACGTCACACGGAGATCGGCAAGCGTTTCAATGCGTTCCTCAAAGAGCATGTGAAAACGCTGTAATGCTGTTAGCACCACCGGTTTCGCACCCATTGGATGAGCAGCTTGCCAGCTTGTTGAAACGCTTGGACGGCAGCGCTCAGGCGCGTGACTTGGCAGCGGTGGTGCGGCAAGTGAGTGCGCATACCCGCGAGGGTGTGATTGCTGTGCCGCGTGTCGCGTTGCCGGACGTGGATTGGGATGCCTTGCATAACTCTCCCGTGGTGGGACGGGAGGGCGATTACAAACCCTTGGTTGTCAGCGATACCCATGTTTGGCTGTACCGCTATTGGCATTATGAGCAGCGCTTGGCGCAATGCATTCAAACGCGGATGCAGGATGATACGCTGATGATTATTTCTGGGGGGCCGGGGACGGGAAAAACTACCAGAGTGACACGCATTCTGGCGGATTTAATTACCAGTGGGGTGTCACCAACGCGGATTTTACTGGCAGCACCCACCGGCAAAGCCGCGATGCGAATGCAGGAGTCGATTCGTCACACCCGTCAGCGTGAAAATATTACGTGTGCGATGCCAGAGCAATCCAGCACCTTGCACCGTTTGCTGGGGTTCATCCCCAATCGGGTCGGGTTTCGGCATGGCGTGCATAACCCTTTGGCAGCCGATGTGGTGATTGTGGATGAAGCGTCGATGATCGACATTTCCTTAATGACGCATTTGTTTGAAGCCGTACCACCATCAGCCAAGCTGATTTTGCTGGGCGATAAAGATCAATTGGCGTCGGTGGAAACTGGGTCGATTTTCCGCGATTTGTGCAGTGGGAAGGCGTTAGCCGCGCAGATGACGCTGTTGCAAACCAGCTACCGTTTCAATGAGGCGGATGGCGTGGGGCAATTGGCGCAGGCGATTCGTGAAGCCGATGAAGTGCGGTTGCTGGCAGTGTTGGGTTCCAGCGAGTTTGCTGACGTGACTTTGGATGAATCGTCAGCAGGATTGGATGCGGCGTGGTTACGTGATGGCTGGCAGGATTATATCGCAGCGGTTAACAACGGTGTGGTCGAGGCGATTTTCAACGCATTTAATGCGCTGCGCATTCTGACCCCGTTGCGCCAAGGACGGCAGGGTGTTGAAACCCTGAATGGCTGGGTCGATGGGGTGATGCAGCGGATCTTGCCTGCTCATGCGGGGGCGCAACGCCCTTGGTACGTGGGGCGACCAGTGATGGTGACGCAAAACGATTACCGTCAGAATCTGTTCAATGGTGACATTGGGATTGCCTTGCCGGATGCCAACGGTGATTTGCGGGTGTGGTTCCCGACGGGTGAGGCGGGGAATTACCGTGCGATTGCGCCGATTCGTTTGCCTGCGCATGAAACCGCTTGGGCGATGACGATTCACAAAAGTCAAGGCTCGGAATTTACGCGGGTGTTATTAGTCCTGCCGGAGATGGATGATTTACCCTTGTTGGGGCGCGAATTGCTGTATACCGCTGTGACCCGTGCCAAGCAGGGGATTCACATTCTGGCGAGTCGGGCGACGTTGGGGCGGGCATTACGGCAGGTAACGCCGCCCGCGTCACAGTTGCAAGCACGTTTAAGCGTTCATTCTTCGTCGGCAATAGCGCTTTCTTTGGACTGAATCTTGTCTTCCTTGCCCGATAGCAGGTTGCGGATATTGGATTCATGCCGCCAGAAAATCATAATTGCCATGAATAACACGCCCAAAGTCAACCAGCCGTTGCCATCGCTGAACACCCAAAAGTAGATCGGTGAGAGTGCAGTAGCAATTAGTGCAGCCAGTGATGAAATCTTGAAACCTTTCGCCATAACCAACCAAGTAGCGACGAAGGCTATGCCACCCCAAATATTCACGCCAAGGAATACCCCGATAGCGGTGGCAACACCTTTGCCGCCTTTAAAGCCATAAAAGACGGGGTATAGATGCCCCAGAAACGCGGCGATACCAATCAAAATCAAGCCGGTCTCATCCACGCCCAAGGCTTTGCCGACTAAAACTGGAATCAAACCTTTCAAACCATCGCCGAGCAAGGTAATCGCAGCGGCTTTCTTGCCGCCGTGGCGCAGCACATTGGTCGCGCCGGGGTTATTGGAACCGACCGTGCGTGGGTCAGGTAAGCCCATCAGTTTGCAGGTAATGATGGCAGCAGAAATGGAGCCGAGTAGGTAAGCGAGTGCAATCAGCAGATAGATCATGGTGAAGATCCGTGTAACGTTGTTATGTAAAGTCGCAATCCTAGCAGATAAGCAGGGGAGCATACAGTTAGCATCCGCTGCATTTCCTGCTGATTGTCTGATGGTCTATCTATGCTAAAGTACCCAACTTTTAACACCACACGACTTGCGCAGGGGAAAGTGAGATGAGTGACCAACAAAAAATAGCGGATAGCCCGACGACGGATATACCTAATAAGGCTGAAGTCGCTTTGGATATGACACTGGAGCAGATTCAGGAGGAAGCCCGCCAACAAGCAGCACAGCAGCAGCTCATCATGCAGCAATTATCGGGGGAAATTGAGGCGACTTTTGAGCGTATTCAGCAAAGCATTCAGGATCGGGAACAGGTGCAATACACCGTTACCCATGAATTGCTGGACAGTATCCGCGCCCGTTTCGCTGCTTACGATGAACAGCGCGAACGCATTCTGGAAAACATGACCCAGCGCGAACACGCACAAAACGTCGTGACGCAGGAGTTGCTGGAAAGCATCAGCAAGCGCTTTACCTTGCAGGAAGAGCAGCGTGAAAACATCCTACAAGGTTTGCGTAGCGCCTTTGAACAGATTCAGCAGGATAATCAAGAGCGCGATTCCCACCACGATGAAATGCTCGACTCTCTCGCGCAGCGGATGCGTGACATGTATCAGGAAATGCAAAACAGCAGCCAGATGCGCGACCAAAGCCAAGAAAAAATGCTGCACTCGCTGACAGGGCATTTAAAGTTGATGCAGGAAGAAATGCGTCAGGAACAACACGAACACGAAGCTCGTATCGAAGCCGAACGCCAACGTCAGGAGCGCAATTACCGCCGCGCCCGCTGGATGAGCGTTCCGGGGTTGGTATTAGCGGGGTTGGCGGCTGTGTATATGGTGCATGTGGTGAATGTCATGGAAAACGCGATGAGTTCCATGAGCAGCAATATGACCAGCATTACCGGCACGATGGCAGATATGTCGACGCAAATGCAGGACATCACCGGCTACACCCAAACCATGTCAGCTTCGGTTTCCAGTATGCAGCCAATGGCGGCGGATGTGCGTGATATGAGTGGCAATATGGCGGTGATGACGCAAAACGTGCAGGGTATGCAGCAGAGTACTCAGCAATTGAATCAGCACGTTGCTTACATGGGGCAGGATGTTAACCGCATGAGCGGTGAGGTTGCGCCCACCATGCAAGGGATGCGGGCGTTTATGCCGTGGGAGTGGTAAGAAGCTTTGAAGTTAAACATCAGTGCGTATTCGGGGCAGGGCAAACCGTTAGTCCTGCTCCACGGCTGGGGCATGAACAGCCAGGTCTGGCAACCACTGTTGCCGGATTTGGCGCAACATACCCAAGTCATTTGCATCGACCTGCCGGGGCATGGCGCAAACAGCCATTTGCCGCTGGGAACCTTGGCGGAAGCGGTGGCACAACTTGCCCCGCACATTCCGCAAGATGCTATCGTCATGGGTTGGTCGCTCGGTGGCTTAATCGCGCAAGGTTTGGCTCATGCTTTGCCTGAGCGCATTGCTGCGCTGATCCTGATTGCCAGTACGCCAAAATTTGTGGCGGAAGGTGATTGGTTACACGGCGTTTCCCCCGACTTGTTGGCTCTGTTTGGCAGAAGCCTGCAAACCGATTACCTCGGTACGGTGAAACGCTTTTTCGCGTTGCAATTCCTCAGCACCAAAACCGATACCCGTTTGGTGAATGCCTTGCGTGAGCGGATTATGGAACAGCCCGCGAGCCTTGCGGCGTTAGCAGAGGGGTTAACCATCTTACAAACCGCCGATTTTTTGCAGCGCCCCGCGCCACAACCGACCTTGTGGATGCTGGGTAAGCTCGATAAGCTGATTCCCGTCACGTTAGCTGACATACTACCGGACATGGGGTATCAGCACATCGCGCTGTTGGAGAGTGCCGCGCATGTACCATTTGTTACCCACCCTGACGCATTTATGGCGCATATTGAGACGTTTTTAAAAACGTTCTAGGTCGAACACATGAGAATCCCAAAAAGCTACTGGTATTACTGGCACACTGGCAATAAGCCCGTAGCCGTTATCAGCATGATCTTAACGGCTGCGGTGATCGGGTTGATTTTGGTTCTCTCGGTCGGATTTTCGATGTGGGGAGTAATCCTTGCTGTGTTGCTGGATTCCATCGGATTTTTGGTCATTATTATCTACGTCATGGTTCGTAACCATCTGCCTGACTTACTGTTGGAACAAGCCGATGCCTTGGTCTTCAATCAGTTTGTAATTCCTGTTTGTATCGCTTTTGTCGTTGGTAGGTTTGTAACCTTGTGGGTGGCGAAAATTCGTGTATTGCGTTCATACCCGCAACAGGTCGATTAGGTATCCGCGCGTTTCGCTAACCTTGTATACTTCCCCCGCTTGTTACCCACCCGGAGACTTTCATGGAACATCGCGGGGCATTGCTGGATGCGCTCTGATACGAACCCCCATTTGCTGGATAAGCGCAAAACCCGCCAAGGCTTTGAACGCGCTGCGCACACTTACGACGCGAACGCGGTCTTGCAGCGTGAAATCGGCAGCCGCCTGCTGGAACGTTTGGATTTCATTAAGATGCAGCCGGAAACCGTCCTCGACCTCGGTTGCGGCACGGGTGCAATCAGCGAACATTTACTCAAGCGTTACAAAAAAGCCCGCATTATCGGAGTCGATCTCGCCGTTAATATGGTGCAAAAAACCCGGCAACGTGGCGGCTGGTTTCGCAAGCCACAAGGCGTGTGTGCCGATGCCAATCACCTGCCATTCCAGCCGCAATGCGCGGATATGCTGCTATCCAACCTGATGCTGCAATGGTGCAACGACTTGCCCGCCGTGTTTGGCGAATGGGTGCAAGTGCTGAAACCCAATGGTTTATTGATGTTTGCCACCTTCGGTCCCGATACCCTGAAAGAATTACGCGCCAGTTGGGGCAGGGTGGATGGCTTCACCCACGCCAGCCAATTTGTGGACATGCACGACGTGGGTGACGCACTGTTGCAGGCCGGTTTTCGTGACCCGGTGGTGGATATGGAAACCATCACGCTGACCTACACCGATGTGCGTGGTTTATTGCGGGATTTGAAAGGGATTGGTGCAAACAATGCCACCCAAGGGCGCAATCACGGCTTGACTGGCAAAGCACACCTACAGGCTTTTTTGCAGGCTTACGAATACTTTCGTCAGGAAGATGGGCTTTATCCTGCCACTTATGAAGTGGTGTATGGTCACGCTTGGGCACCGACTTTGTTGCCCAGCAAACTGCCCGAAAAATTCATTCCGATTATGAGGAGTAAGCCATGAGTGATCCCGTTATTGCGCAGAAAAAGCCGTGTGTGGTGGAATTGGAAGCCGATAAAAGCTATTGGTGGTGTTCGTGTGGGCGTTCGGCGAATCAACCTTTCTGTGACGGTTCGCACAAGGGGACAGATTTCACCCCGCTGGAATTCACCGTACCGGAAAGCAAAAAATACGGGTTATGCGCGTGCAAACACACCAAGAACGCGCCATTCTGTGATGCAGCTCATCGTGATCTAAGCTAAGTCGGTTCGCGGTGTGGTAAGCTTGTGCCAATTTACCCGCTAATTGGCGCATAACAATGAAAAAAACCTACACCATCCAATCGGTTAGCCGCAATGCTATTTCGCCGGAAAAAGGTTCCATCGTCTGGCAATTGTTGGATACTGCCGATGGGCGCTTGCGTAAAGTGAATGGCGTGACCACGCTCGATAAAGCAGGGGCGATTGAGTCAGTGCGTTCCATTTACGCGCGTGAAACTCCGTTAGTCGATGAATTGTTGTGTCATCACGAAGGTGATACATTTACCATCGACTTTAGCGAATTCAACCAGTTACAGGGGTATGTTGAACGTGAAATATACCTAGACATGCAACACTGTGAACATTTATCTGGTTTGTCGCGTCGAACTTGGCGGGTACTTGCGGCGCTAACTTTACTGCTTGTACTCTGGTTAAGCTGGATGTTGAACACCAGCATGACCAAATTTGCTGAACAACAACCGCTGATACATAAACATGAGCTACCTTGAGCGCATTCGTGCTTGCAATAATTTTGAATCGACCCATTACCGTGAACTGCTGATTGATGGCAAGGTGTACGGGCAAGTGCAACCCGACTTTGCGGAACACTTAGCACACTGGTCGGAGCTTTTCAGCGTTACGGATACGCAGGTGGTGCTTAACCCGGAATTGACCGATTACGCCAGGCGCACGCAAGCCGTTGCGCCAGTGTTGCGGGTCTTGCATCAGCAGGGGGTGATTGATACGTGGGTTGCCGAATCCTATCCGATCACCCACCATTTTGGCGGTCATGCCGAGTTGGAAATCGAACGTGCTGCCACCAATTTCATGGGGGTGAAAACGTTCGGCATTCACGTTAATGGCTTGGTGAAAACCGCTCAGGGCATTGAGGTTTGGGTAGGCACACGTTCACTGGACAAACCCTTCTGGCCGGGCAAGCTCGATCAAATGGTGGCAGGCGGGCAACCCGTGGGCTTGGGTTTGCTGGAAAACGTCATTAAAGAGTCACAGGAAGAAGCCAATATTCCCGTAGAACTTGCCCAGCAAGCGCAAGCGATTGGCACGATTCCGTATCGGCAAGAAGGTTGGCGCGGCTTGGACAATTCCACGATTTATGTGTATGACTTGTGGTTGCCAGAAGATTTTGTGCCGGAAAATACTGATGGCGAAGTGATTGCGTTTGAACGGATGCCCTTAGCAGAAATTGCGAGGTTGACCGAAACCACCACAGAATTTAAAGACAATTGTAATTTGGTGAATATCGACCTTTTATTGCGCATGGGCATGATTTCACCGCAACATCCCGAACATGCTGCTATCCTCAACGTGTTATACAATGCTGATAATTCAAAAGAGACAAAAAAATGAGAGAAGGTCAACCTAAAACGGTTTATTTACAAGACTATAGCGCACCTGGCTACCGTGTGGATGCGTTGTCACTGGTCTTTGAATTGGGCGAAGATGCTACCCGTGTCACCAGTGTGGCAAATTACCGCCGTGAAGCGGGCGTTGCAGCGCATACGCCGTTGGAGCTTTATGGCGAAGCGCTGGAATTGCTAGAAATCCGCTTAAATGGTTTGCCGCTGCAAGCCGGTGATTATCAGGTCACGGATACCAGCATGAGCATTTACAATGTGTCGGCACTGTGTACGCTGGAAATCGTGACGCGCATTTACCCGCAGAAAAATACCTCGCTGGAAGGCTTGTACCAGTCCAGTGGAAATTTTTGCACGCAATGCGAAGCGCAGGGTTTCCGCAAAATTACCTATTACCCGGATCGCCCAGATGTAATGACGGTGTTCACCACGCAAATTCTGGCGGATAAGCAAAAGTACCCGGTGCTGCTGTCTAACGGCAATCTCACTGGCAGCGGTGAGTTGGCGGATGGTCGGCATTGGGCGCGTTGGGAAGATCCATTCCACAAACCCGCGTATTTATTTGCGCTGGTGGCAGGCGATTTGCAGCATGTGGAAGACCATTACACCACCGCTTCAGGGCGCGATGTGACCTTGCGTATCTATACCGAAGCACACAATATCGACAAGTGTGATCACGCGATGCAGTCACTGAAACGTGCGATGCAGTGGGATGAGGAACGCTTCGGTTTGGAATACGATCTCGACATTTACATGATTGTGGCGGTCGATGATTTCAATATGGGTGCAATGGAAAACAAGGGCTTGAACGTGTTCAACTCCAAGTTGGTGTTTGCCAGCCCGGAAACCGCGACGGATATGGATTACGTCAGCATTGAGGCTGTGATTGGGCATGAGTATTTCCATAACTGGACGGGCAATCGTGTGACTTGCCGCGATTGGTTCCAATTGTCGCTGAAAGAAGGCTTGACGGTATTCCGTGATCAGGAATTCACCTCTGATTTGCATTCGCGTCCGGTGAAGCGCATTGAAGACGTGCGGATGTTGCGCACCAATCAGTTTGCGGAAGATGCCAGCCCGATGGCACACCCGATTCGCCCCGCTTCCTACATGGAAATCAATAACTTCTACACCGTCACCGTTTATGAAAAAGGCGCAGAAGTGGTGCGCATGTACCAGACCTTGCTGGGGCGTGATGGTTTCCGCAAGGGCATGGATTTGTATTTTCAGCGTCATGATGGACAGGCGGTGGCGACCGAAAACTTTCTAGCGGCAATGGCAGACGCCAATGGTGTCGATTTGAGCCAGTTCCAGCGTTGGTATGATCAAGCAGGTACACCACAGGTGGCGGTAACGATGGATTACGACGCGGCTGCGCAAACGTGTACCTTGCACTTGCGCCAGTCTTGTCCGGCGACACCAGAAGCGGCGGAGAAGTTGCCGTTTTTGATTCCGGTTGCCGTGGGTTTGTTGGGGCTTAATGGGCAAGATTTGATTGGCACACAGGTGTTGCGCCTGACGGATACTGAACAGGTGTTTACGTTTGATCAGGTGGTGGAATGTCCCGTGCCTTCGTTGCTGCGCGGTTTTTCTGCTCCGGTGCGTTTGAGTTACCCTTACACCACCGCCGAGTTGGTGTTTTTGATGAAGCATGATAGCGATGCTTTCAACCGCTGGGATGCAGGGCAACGCTTGGCGATGCAAACCATTCTGAGCCTATTGGATGCACAGCAACAGCAAGCCGCCTTCGGGTTGGAACACGAATTCATCAGTGCTTACCAAGCGATTCTCACCGATAACACCTTGGATCATGCCTTGCGTGCCGAGGCTTTGACGCTGCCGTCTGAAGCGGATATTGCGGAAGTGGCGCGACCCTCTGACCCCGAAGCGATTCATACTGTGCGCGAATTCATCCATGCAACATTGGCGAAAGCCTTACGCTTGGATCTGGAAGGATTGTATGCCGAATTACACGCGCAAGGGCAGGGCGATTATTCCCCGGATGCGGTCAGCATTGGGCGGCGCAGCTTGAAAAATGTGTGTTTGGCGTATTTGGGGCGGATTCAAGATG
This sequence comes from uncultured Thiothrix sp., assembly GCA_964398375.1. Taxonomy (GTDB): domain Bacteria; phylum Pseudomonadota; class Gammaproteobacteria; order Thiotrichales; family Thiotrichaceae; genus Thiothrix. The sequence goes on along the minus strand of CAYNNA010000014.1, from coordinate 15,519 downwards.
ACGGTATTTACGATACCTGCCTCCAGCAATACCGCAACGCGGGCAATATGACCGATGCAATGGCGGCATTGGCGGTACTCAGCAAAATCGACTGCCCGCAACGTGAAGAAGCGTTGCAACATTTCCATGACCGCTGGCAACACGACTCGCTGGTGATGGACAAATGGTTTGGCTTGCAAGCCACTTCGTCGTTACCCGATACGCTGCAACAAGTGCGAAACTTAATGCAGCATCCGCTGTTCGACATTCGTAACCCTAATAAAGTCCGTGCCTTGATTGGCAGTTTCGCAATGCGCAACCCATTGCATTTCCACGCACAAGACGGCAGTGGCTACGCATTCCTCAAAGAGCGCGTCTTGGAATTGGATGCGATGAACCCGCAAATCGCGTCACGCATGGTGCGCCCGCTGATGAACTGGCGGCAATACGAGCCGACCCGCAGCGCCGCCATGAAAGCCCAACTGGAGCAGATTAAAGCGCACAGCGGTTTGTCAGGCGATGTGTATGAAATCGTGAGCAAGAGTCTGGTATGATGCGGCGACGATTGATCAATCATAGAGAGGGCATGGAATGAAGGTAAGTGTATTGAAAGCGTTGGGCGTAGCGGCACTGATCACCACGGGTGGTCATGCGCTGGCAGATGAAGTGTGGAACAGCAACGTTGGACGTATTGTGTACGCGGATGAAATCGGGCCAACTGCGGTATTCGCTTACGGTCCTGCGGAAGATCCGGGTGTGGTATACATTTTGGGCTTAGCCAAGGTTTACCAAAACCGTGGTACGTATGACGGTTATTGGGCAAAAAACAAATCCAAAGTGGAATGCACCACTGAACGTCCCGGCATTTACGGCAATATGACCCGTTATTGGGGACGTTACGAGATTAAATTCCTCGACAAGAGTTTCCCTTCGCGTTGGGAAGCACAGTGGAGCTACTGTGATGGTGAGGCAGAGAAGGTGAAAATCGAAGCCACGCCAGCAGTGGGCGAGGCGGCTGTGCCTGCACCTGAGAAAAAATAAGCGGTTTACTATACTCGGTCTCGTCGAGATTTGAATATTCATGAAGAACCTCACCCCAACCCCTCTCCTTGACAGGCGAGGGGCTAAGAAATGTGACTCTTTCTCCCCCTCGCCTGTCAAGGAGAGGGGGCGGGGGGTGAGGTTCTTTTAGAGGGAGGATGTCAGTACAATTGTGTTTCTAAGGCGGCGAGGCGTTTTTCTAATTCTGCCACCCGTGCTTCCAATTGCGCGTAATGGTCTTGGCGGGGGCTGCTGTGGTGGCTGGCAGTGCTAGGGCTGGCGGCTTCGGTGGTGTGCAATTCATCCAACGTTTCAGTGCCAAGCGCGTGAAAATAGCGGTCTTCGCGCCGTCCGCCACCCGCAGGTAAGCGCACTGCTAAGGGCTTGTCGAGTGCCATCCACGCTTCCAAAATCTCGCGGATTTCGTCGGTGCTGGCAAAGTCTGCCATGCGTTCGGTGCGGGTTTTGATTTCGTTCAAGGTTTGTGGGCGGCGTAGGAGTAGTACGCACAGCACCGCTTGCTGTTTACGGTTCAGTTTGAGCTTGCGCTCGACTTTGTGTTCTACCCGTTGGGCGCGTTCGCTGTATTGAATGTTAGTCCAACCGCCTTCGACCAATACTTTGGCGGTATGACCAACCACGCCTTCGGTCAGGTTCATCACGGGTTCGCGGCTGCTTTTTTGGTTGCACGCTACTGTCAGTGAGTTAAAGGTGAGTGGGTAGCTCGCAGGGGTGGTGAGTTGTTTTTCCATTAAGCAGCCAAGAACACGCAGTTCCTCGGCACTAAACGGTGGTCGGGGTTGTTCGTCGTCAAACATGGTGAATAGCCCTGTGGAGTGAGTTAACGGTTATCGGTACCGGTTTGCCAGCGCGATAAGTCGACGTTGTTATTTGCCAGCCAATAGCGCGGTGGTGGAACGTGTAAGTTGGCGTGCAGGATTTTTAAATACTCGTGGCGTGAAATATTTTCCGCGCCCATGCTCATTAAGTGCGGATTTTCGATCTGGCAGTCGATTAGCGCAAAGCCCCAATGCTGCACATGCCAAGCCAGCGCCACCATCGCGATTTTGGAGGTATCCGGTTCGCGGCTGAACATGGATTCGCCGCTGAATACCCCGCCAGTAGCGACCCCGTATAAACCACCGACCAGTTCGCCCGCTGGGTTCCACACTTCTACCGAATGTGCAATGTCATGCGCGTGCAACATGCAATAGGCGGTGTGCATTTCGTGCGTAATCCAAGTCTCAGTGGTGTAAGCACGGGGTGCAGCACAAGCTTCCACCACGTCGGAAAAGCAAGTATCAAAGCTGATGCGATAACCTTTGTTACGTAACGATTTACGCAAACTGCGGGTCATGCGGATCTTATGCGGGAATAGCACGGTGCGCGGGTCAGGCGACCACCAGTAGATTGGTTCACGTGGCCCAAACCACGGGAAGATCCCAGCACGGTAAGCATTTTTCAGGCGGGCAATGCTTAAATCGCCGCCGACTGCCAGCAAGCCGTTGGGTTCTTCCCACGCCATTTCCACTGGCGGGAAAGGTTCTTCCGACCAAGTGGGGTTGAGTAAGGTGAGGCTGAGTGATCGTGGTAGCACGCCGTTCCTTTAGTGAGTTTTCGCCAGATGATCTAGGTATTTTTCCGCATCCAAGGCTGCCATGCAACCTGTACCCGCTGAGGTGATGGCTTGGCGGTAAACATGATCCATGACATCACCGGCTGCAAATACCCCTTCGATACTGGTTTGGGTGGCGTTGCCTTCCAGACCGCTTTTGACTTTGAGGTAGCCGCCCTGCATTTCCAGTTGCCCCTCGAAAATGGCGGTATTGGGTTTGTGACCGATGGCAATAAAAATGCCCATCAGTTCGATGTCTTGGGTGGTATCGCTTTTTACATCCTTGACACGCATCCCGGTGACACCAGTTTTGTCACCTAATACTTCATCGAGCGTGGTATTCCATAAGATTTTGACTTTGCCTTGTTTCACTTTTTCAAACAAATGCTTTTGCAGAATTTTTTCGGAACGCAATTCATCACGGCGGTGTACTAACGTGACTTCAGAAGCGATATTCGCAAGGTAAAGAGCTTCTTCCACAGCCGTATTGCCACCGCCAATTACCGCGACTTTTTGATTGCGGTAGAAGAATCCGTCACAAGTGGCGCAGGCGGATACCCCCTTACCTTTGAATTTTTCTTCGGATTCTAAACCAAGGTACATCGCTGACGCACCAGTCGCTATAATCAAAGCATCACAGGTGTATTGCCCATTATCACCGTTGAGCGTGAAAGGACGGTTTTGCAGGTCTACACTATTGATGTGGTCGAAAATGATTTCGGTATCAAAACGTTCAGCGTGTTTTTGCATCCGTTCCATGAGTTGTGGCCCCATAACACCAGCATCATCGCCCGGCCAGTTATCCACTTCTGTTGTGGTCATCAATTGCCCGCCTTGCGCCATGCCGGTGATCAATACAGGGTTGAGGTTGGCGCGTGCGGCGTAAACGGCTGCGGTGTAGCCCGCAGGCCCTGAGCCAAGAATGAGTAAACGGCAGTGTTTTGCGGTATTCATGATATAATTCTCCATTTTCCGAATCGGGTAATCCTATGTGACATACCGTGTCGGGTAAAGTAGTAATCGGAAAAACAAGCCCTATAATCAGGGAATCAAACGAACAGGGATATTGGTTTGGCTAAGGTTATTCTCAATCAAAAAAAGCGTCTGGGTCTGCAACAGGCAAGTGTCATTATTTTCATGGGCATTGCCGCTGTGATTTTGCTGGCGTTGTTATCGTACAGCCCGCTCGACCCCGGTCCGTTCCATCATAACACCCGTATTGGCCCGTGTGACAATTTAGCCGGTTGTAAGGGGGCATGGCTGGCGGATTTTCTGCTGGGCTTGCTGGGCTACTTGGCGTATGCCCTGCCGCTGGTATTGGTGGTCATGGGCTTGACGGCATTCCGTATCGGCCCGCACATGAAAAACCCGAATAATCCTGTGGGCGGTATCAACGATATTATCACCAGTGCCGGTGCGTTATTCGCGTTGCTATCGGGGGCGGGCTTGGCGCACTTGTTGTTTTTGCCCCCTCCAGACGGCATCGGTGGTGGCATGTTGGGGCAGGCAGTCGCCAAAGTGTTTACAGGTACTTTCTTAGGCTTTTTCGGGTCAATTTTATTTCTGCTGTCATTGTTTCTGGGCAGTATTACGATCGTAGCCGATATTTCTTGGGCGCAAGTGACTGAAAAGGTCGGCGATTGGATGTTGCAAGTCTTCGATAAGTTGCAAGGCATGGAACAGGCTAAAGCCGATGGTGACGTGGCTGCCACCAATAAAAGCGGGGTGTTGGGGCGGTTTTCCGAAGTACTGAATCGCAGCAAAGGCTATTTGCAAGGCGGTTCTGGTGCATTGGATAAAGCCAGTGGCTGGATGAACCGCACGGTGGGTGGTGTCGGTGACGTACTATCCCCGAAACGTGGCGAACCCAATTTGGGGGATGGCGTTGATTTGACCGACATTCATGCACCTTTCCGTGACGAACCTCGTTTGGATGTGCCGGACTTTTCCAGTCTAGGACGCGATAAACAAAGCGCTGCTGATGTGCCAACAAAGGTTAGCGAAGCTGAGCTAACGCCAGTTAAGACCAAAACGAATGATGCCGAGGGGATTCGTGATGTAGCAGCAAGTTTGCCTCCCCTGAAAGCAGGCAAGGGTCATGGTTTGATTTTACCGCGTTTGACGTTGTTGAATCCGCCACCCCGTGAACGTGTCACGCAGCCCAAAGAACGCCTGAATGAATTGGCAACGAAGCTGGTGGAGGCACTAGGGCATTATGGTGTGCCTGATGTGAAAGTTGTGGCGCGTGACCCCGGTCCGGTGATTACCCGTTTCGAGTTGGAATTACCAGATGGTACCAAAGCCTCCAAAATTTCCGGTTTGGCATCGGATTTGGCACGAAATATGTGCGTCTCCAGTGTGCGCGTGGTGGAGGTTATTCCGGGGCGACCGACGATTGGGATCGAAATTCCTAATGACCGCCGTGACGTGGTGACGATGAGTGAAATGCTGGCTTCAGCGGTTTACAAGAAAAACCCTTCGCCCTTGACCTTGGCACTAGGTAAGGATATTGCTGGACACCCCATTGTGGCTGATCTGGGGCGAATGCCGCATTTGCTGGTCGCGGGGACGACAGGTTCGGGTAAATCGGTATTCATCAACGCCGTGCTGATGAGCTTGCTTTACAAAGCCACGCCTGCTGAAGTGCGCATGATTATGATCGACCCGAAAATGCTGGAATTAAGCAGCTACGAAGACATTCCGCATTTGCTTGCGCCAGTGGTGACGGACATGAAACACGCTGCCAATGCCTTGCGCTGGTGTGTGGCGGAAATGGAACGGCGTTATTTGCTGATGTCGAAACTCAAGGTGCGTAATATCGCCGGTTTTAACGAAAAGATTATTGATGCGCGTGCCAGAGGCGAGGTGATTCTCGACCCCTTGTTTGACCCGCTTAAATCGGTGGATGGACACCCGCAACCATTAGAAACTTTGCCATACATCGTGGTGATCGTGGACGAATTCGCCGACATGATGATGGTGGTGGGCAAAAAAGTGGAAGAGTTGATCGCACGGCTGGCACAGAAGGCGCGGGCATCCGGTATCCATTTGATTTTGGCGACGCAACGTCCTTCCGTTGATGTCATTACTGGTTTGATCAAGGCGAATATCCCCACGCGGATTGCGTTCCAAGTGTCCACCAAGATCGACTCGCGCACGATTTTAGATCAGGGGGGCGCGGAACAATTGCTGGGTTACGGCGATATGTTATACATGCCACCGGGGACTTCCTTGCCGCAACGGGTACACGGCGCACTGGTGACTGACCGTGAAGTGGAAGATGTTGCCAACTACCTCAAGCTGCAAGGGGAACCGGATTACATTGATGATGTCTTAGCTGATAACACGTCACCGTCTGATGCCGTACCCGGATTGGAGCCGCTGACGGAACGGGAGGGTGAATCCGACCCGCTGTATGATGAAGCAGTGGCAGTGGTGATTGAATCCCGACGTGCGTCGATTTCTTATCTGCAACGTCGCCTTAAGGTGGGTTATAACCGGGCGGCACGCATGATAGAAGACATGGAAAGCGCAGGTGTGGTCAGCCCGGTGTTGAGCAATGGCTCACGCGATGTGTTGGTTGCCGCACCGCCAAAAGATTGAATAACATGAGGTTAATGATGAAAACAACGTTTACGAAAACCCTGGCAGTGCTGTTGACGACGGGCTTAATGAGCAGCAGTGCATGGGCGGATGGCCGCGCAAAACTTGATGAGTTTTTTACCAAAGTCAATACGATGCAATCGGCTTTTACCCAGCAAGTAATTGATGAAAAAGGTGCTTTGCGTCAATCGTCCAGTGGTAATGTATTCCTGTCACGCCCCGGTAAATTCCGTTGGGAATACGCTGCACCAGACAAGCACGAAATCGTGGCGGATGGTAAAAACGTGTGGGTGTATGACGTTGAGCTGGATCAAGTCACGGTTAAACCCATGACGCAAGCCTTATCCGCTGCGCCGGTTGGGATGTTGACCCAAAAGCAGCCGGTCGATAAACAGTTCAATGTGCAGGAAATGGAAGCCGAAGGCAGCACCTTGGAATGGTTCCGCCTGACCCCGAAGAAGCAGGATTCTGATTTCACCACGATGGATTTGGGCATTAGTGCGACCGGCGTGGAAGAAATGATCTTGGGCGATAAATTCGGGCAACAAACCTACATTAAGTTTCAAGGCTTACGTACTGATATTGACATCGACAAGAGCCGCTTTAACTTCACGCCACCCCAAGGGGCTGACGTGATTGGGAAGGCTTCCTGATCCCGTTAGCTGAACGAATGCGCCCGGCGACGCTCGATGAGTACGCCGGGCAGCTTCATTTGCTTGCTGCTGGTAAACCGTTGCGGCGAGCTATCGAAGAATCCCGCCCGCACTCCATGTTGTTCTGGGGCCCCCCCGGAACCGGCAAAACCACACTCGCACGCTTAATTACCCATTATTGGAATGCAGAATTCCTCACCTTGTCGGCGGTATTGGCGGGGGTGAAAGAGATTCGTGCAGCAGTGGAGGTGGCGCGGCAAAACCGGGCGCAATTCGGGCGTGCTACCGTGTTGTTTGTGGATGAAGTTCACCGTTTTAATAAGGCGCAGCAAGATGCGTTTTTGCCGCATATTGAAGATGGCACCTTGTTGTTTATTGGTGCAACCACGGAAAACCCTTCTTTTGAATTGAATAATGCGTTGTTGTCGCGGGTGCGTACTTACGTGTTGCGCTCGTTATTGCCGGATGATATTCAGCGGGTTTTGCAACGTGCCTTGCAGGATGGTGATAAAGGCTTGGGGGTGCTGCATGTGCAAGCCAGTGAGGGGGTGTTGGAGGCATTAGCCGCAGCAGCCGATGGCGATGCGCGACGGGCGTTGAATTGGTTGGAACTTGCGGCGGATTTGGCGGAAGACACGTCGGAGGGAGCGCGGATAACAGCGGCTACCGTGCAGGAAGTGGTGGCGGAATCGTTGCGGCGTTTCGATAAGGGCGGTGATTTGTTCTACGAGCAGATTTCAGCCTTACACAAGTCGGTGCGTGGCACTGACCCGGATGCGGCGTTGTATTGGTTGTGCCGGATGTTGGATGGCGGTTGTGACCCCTTGTACATTGCGCGGCGGGTGGTGCGCATGGCGAGTGAGGATATTGGCAATGCTGACCCGCGCGGGTTGCAGTTGGCACTGAATGCGTGGGACGCTTACGAACGTTTAGGCAGCCCAGAGGGGGAGTTGATGATTGCGCAAGCGGTGGTGTATCTGGCGTGTGCGCCGAAAAGCAATGCGGTGTACACGGCTTACAAACTGGCGCGGGCGGATGCGCAACAGTCCGGTTCGTTAGATGTGCCGTTGCATTTGCGTAATGCGCCGACCAAGCTGATGAAGGCGCTGGATTATGGCAAAGATTACCGCTATGCCCATGATGAGCAGAATGCGTATGCGGTGGGGGAAAACTATTTCCCGGATGAGCTGAAAGGTCGGCGGTATTATGAGCCGGTTGAGCGGGGGCTAGAGATTAAGATTCGCGATAAGCTGGCAGCGTTGCGGGGTTGATGGTATCTAGTAACCTATAAAACTAAATTTGTAATGTGTAGGGAAGATAATGCCACTAGCACATCTTGATTGCCGCCCATTCGCCGCGTTTTGTCAGGGGCATCATGCTCATGCCTGTTCGATACCCGTGGATGAATTGCCCAGCCGAATGCATGAACTCCCCAAAACCAGCGAACCATTGACCGTGTACGCCAGCGGTGACGCATTGCAAACCGCCAGCGCATTCCTGACCAGCAAAGGCTATCAAGTGGTGCAAGCCATCGAATGGACGTTGCCCCTAGCTGCAAGTTTACAAGCCGCCGGTTTATGGCAAAACGGTGCGCAATCACAACGTTTGTGGCAACCCGCGCCCTTGATCGCGCGTTTCGTCACGGAATTCATGCCTGCCTACCACATTCAGCCGGGGCAGGGCTTGGATATTGGCTGTGGGGCAGGGCGGGATATGGTGTACCTTGCCATGCATGGCTGGCAGATGACCGGCATCGACTACATCCCCGGCGCATTGCAACGGGCGCAGCAACTGGCAAGCAGCCAACACGTCACGGTGACAACCCTGCAACGCGATTTGGAAACCGGGCAAGACCCGTTCAGTGAGTTTGCTGACGGGCAATTTGCGCTGATCACGGTGGCGCGTTATTTACACCGCCCGCTATTTTCTTGGTTGCAACGCTTGCTCAAACCCGGCGGCATTCTGATTTACCAAACCTTTATGCAAGGTTCAGAAAAATTCGGCAGCCCGCGTAACCCCAACTTCCTGCTGAAACCGGGGGAGTTGGCACAGGTGTTTGCGCACACGGAAATCCTGCTGGACACAGTGGAAATACTGGACGATGGTCGCCCAGTGTCAGCGTTTATCTGTCGGCAGGTGGCAGGCTGTCCCTAATCGTATCCAACGGTACTTCGATCAGATTCGGCACATCCAGCGTGAAGGTATTGCCGGTATTGTCAGGGTCAGTGACGGGTACTTCAAAGGTGACGCTGGGGGCTGGTGCGGGTTGTGGGGCTGCCACTGGATTATCAAGCTGTACCGGCGGCAGCTCGGTTGACGGTATCGGAGCGGGTGTCACCGCTAGGTCTGCTGGAATGTCTACCCCTCGGCTTACCGGAATATCAGGGGAAACCCGTACTTCCAAGGGGGCTGCGTTCGCGGCGGCAGCGGCAGCGGCTTCAGCGGCTTCCGGGTTTTCACCCTCCTGTTCTGGGGGAACCACAGCAACAGGCGTAGCGGCAGGTGCGGGCGTAGCGGGCGTTGGTTGAGCGGGAACATTGTTGGCGGTAGGTGTAGGTGCAGCGGGTGTCGGTTCAGCCGGTTTTTCTGGTTTGACCGCGACGGCGGAGCCTGCGGGTTCAGTGCCGGGGGTAAAAACACCCATAGCTAAGGTTTCGCGGTAACGTTTTTCCAGCGCAATTTGGGCTTCGACACGGTTGTCGATTTGGTATTTGCCAATAAGCGCTTGGCTGTCATTTAGTACTTCGCGGGCTTTTTCGGTGTCACGTTTGCGCAAGTAGGTGCTGGCGGCTTCCTGCTGGGCATCCACGACTTTTTGTAACAGGGTTCGTGCGGCAGGGTGGTCGGGGTCTTTTTCCAGCAGCGGATTTAAGTAGGCAATCGCGCTTTCACTGCGGTCATCGCCGCGACTCAAGTTGCCATAGTCAATGGCTTGTTGGGCGCGTGCTAAATATTGCTGGTCATTGCTCGCATCAGTAGCAGGTGCAGCCGGTTCAGCCGTATCGGAAGGCGTGGCAATAGCGGCGTTGGGTTCTGACGCTACTGCCAAGGCTTGTTTGCGTTGGGCTTGGCTGACGGCAGCTTCCAGACTGACTTGGCGCTTCAGGCTGTCAGCGAGGGTGAATTCAGTGATTAGGCGGTCAGCGGTGCTCAGCAGTTTGCTGGCTTCATCGAGTTTGTCGGTGTTTAACAGGGTTTCAGCTTCGGCGTGTTGCTGATTGATGAGTTGTGTTAACAGGCTCTGAGTTTGGGTGTTGTCGGGGTCTAGCGCGGTGGCTTTGCGCAAATAGTCTAACGCGGCTGGGGTGTCGGGGTTGTCACTGAGCAGCTTGCCTTGCAGGATGGCATCAGCGGCTTGCGCTTGTAAGTTACGCAGGTTATTGGATGCTGTGACGTTAGCTGGTGCAGCCGCAGCCTCATTGGCAGTGTTAGCCGGGGGGCGTTCGGTGGTGGCTGCCAGGCTTTCTTGAGCAGGTGCTGGGGGAACGGCTGGTTCATTAACCAATGAAGCATCACCAGTGCCAGGCGGCGCTATGTTGCCGCTGTTGGGCTGGGTTAATGCCAGCTCAGTGGTGCGCGGGGTGGGGGATTCTTCCGGCGCATTGCCCCAACTGGACAGTAGCTGGTAAGTGGTCAGGGCAACCGCACTGGCAGCCACTAAGCCCGCGAGTGGTAGCAACAGCTTTTTTTGTTGCTTGCGTTGCAGGGTATTCAGGAAGGCGGTGGGGGATTTTTGCCGTGCGCCACGTTTCAGGTTTAACCCTTGTTGCAACACTGCCCATGTATCAGGGCGTAGTTTACGGATGCTGCTGGGGGCTGAGTTGCGCACTGTGGCTTCCAGCGTGCTGTGTTTGCCAAAAGGGGCGCTGCCTTGCAGGAGGTGGTAAGCCAAGCACGCGATTGAGAATGTATCGTCTTCGGGGGTTGGGGTGTCGCCGAGTAACACTTCGGGGCTGATGTACCCCGAATGCAAGGTTTGGCGGGTGCGTTCGCTGGCGGTGTTTTTGTAACTCATCCGCAGGGCTGCTGCGACTGGTGCGGTTAGTAAACAGGGGGATTTGTCATTGAGCAAAATCGCATTCGGTTCTAAGTACCCAAATACCCCGTCGGGGCGCTGGCTGGCAAGCAGATGACTGATGCCGTCCAGTAATTCGAGCACTTCGGGTAAGGGCATTCCCCGGTCATCCAGTTCGACGAGGCGTTCGGATAACAACATGCCGCCAATATTGCGCATCACCAGCCAGCGCGTGCCATCAGCACTTTTGCCATCGTCGGTGATGTGTGGCATACCGAGGGCAGGTTTTTGATACGATGGTAAGACATGCCCGAAAACTTGTTCAAACACGGGGTCTTGTGCCAGGGCAGGTAACAGGGTGAACGCTAATACATTGGCATGTTCACCATTGCCTTGCAGTTGTTTGAGGTCTTGCGCCCAATACAGTTTGCCTAGCGCTGTATCCGCCATGCAACGCCGCAGGGCATAACGCTCCTGAAGGATAGGCAAAGATTGCGTGGTGTTGGCATCCACAGAGGGTTGGTTTGAAAATGGCATAATGCAAAAGCTCCCGCGAATCACCGCCGGTTATTCCAGAAATCCGGCGATTATAGAGGATTACTTCGCTTTGAGCACATCTTCATGAAATAACTGCCCCACGGCTTCCAAAGCAATCAGTTCATCGGCATCGCCTGTGATGGTGGTGACCATGTGCGGCGGCACGAATGCACCTGCGCCCAGTGCTTTGGGGGCAACGATTTGTTGTGCCGCTTGTAACTCTGGGGCAATCGCAGCCCGCAAGGCTTCATACGATTCATAATTGCGCCGCACTTTAGCCACCAGCGTATCAAACAGCATCACCAGTGGGGGTGGCGGCGGATTACTGCGGCTAAAACCCATTGAGTGAAAAATGCCCGGTTTTAACCACAACAGCAATTCGGCTTGCGCGTTGGAAACTTCCCACGTTTCACGTCCTTTACGTGGGATAGCGGTTTTGATGAAATGCTCGATCATGTCTGCCACATCCCACGGGCGAAAGACCAGCCCACCACCTGCCAAGGGTCTGCCGGGAAGGCGGTCTTTGAGTGCTGCCAGCCAAGCGGGGGCAGGTTCTAGGTCAACCAAACGGTTTTGTTCGGCATTTTGCACAAAGCCATCCGTGCCATTGCCGTAGTAGTCCAAATATTTTCCATTGCGCCAAAACGCTTCCCCTTCATTGAGCATAGCGCTGACTTTTGCCCATTTATCTGTGCCAAAGAGGGTGCTGACACTGGCTTGGTTGAGCGGTGCATTTAAACCGAGATTCAGGGCGAGGTGCATTCCCGCTTCGGAGCAATACACTTGTTCGGCTTGGCTGTGCAAGGTAGCCAGTGCGCTGCGGCTGCCGAGCACGGCATTCAGTACATTGCTGCCAAATTCCATCACCTTGGCATGGCTATTGGTCATTAGGTTGTCATTGCCATTGTAATCGGGCGGGAATTTAGTCACTTTTTGCAGGAGCATTGACCAAGTGCGTACATTATTCACGTAAGCCCGCTGTTCCGCCGGGGAAATGTCACCCAGAAAGCGGATGCGCCACAACAGGGCAGGGTAATCTTTCGGGTTCACATGCCCCGCTGAATGTTGGTTGGCGTAGCTGCGCGGGCTGTCGGTGGCTACCATGCCGCTGGCAACCCCGATGTAATTGCGGATATGGGTAATGCTGAATTTGAGCATTTCCAGACCCTTTTCCTCATCGTGGAACACGGATTGCACAATGTGGCGATTACCGGGGTTATGGTGTGAGGAACCTAAATACCATTCGCCGGGCTGGATAAAGCGCAACAGGTCGCGTTGCTTGGTTTTCCAAACATTCTGGTAGGCAATCAGGCGTAAGTCTTTGTCGCTGTGGATGTGGGTAGGGACTTCTTCCCATTTGCCACCGACTTCGATGAGTTTGGTGACGAGGCTGCGCTCGGTTTTTAAGGTGGGATCTTTCCACAAGTTTTGCGCGTTCGTGGGGTTGATGGTGTAGGCGGAAGCGGGTAGGGGGCGGTCATAGCGTGCTTGCGGATTTTGCGCATACCAAGCATTCGCTACTGCCAAGGTTTGATCGGCGAGTCGTGACATAGATATTTCTCCCTCGTGTGGTTGCCCTATCGCTTGAGTATAGTGCAGCATTTCAGCATGAGGGTTGCCAGCGGAAACGTTTTAACGCAATTTTGCCATTGGCATCAAATTCTACGCCTTCGGCTTCGAGCAGATGGCGTTGGTGCAAATCGCCGCCCGGATAAGCACGCCCCAAGCTGATTTTGCCTTGCGCATTAATGACCCGTTGCCAGGACACATCAGAAAATTCTGGCAAGGCGTGCAGGGCATAACCCACCAACCGCGCATGACCGGGCAAACCTGCCAGCACCGCTACATCGCCGTAAGTGGCGACGTAGCCGGGTGGAATTTGCCTGACCACGGCATAGATGCGTTGGTGTTTGCTCAGGCGGCGGCCTCAACGGGTTCGGATTGTTCGATGGCATGTACCAACTGCGGGATTTGTGACAACGCGGGTGCGCCATCCATCAGCAATGCAATCGGCATCACCTCGAAGATTTCCTCCGGGCTTGCCCCAAATTCACGCGCCGCTTTGACGTGCATCTCAATCAGTCGAGCGTCTTGTTGCACCAATGCAATGCCTAAGCCGACCAATTCGCGGCAACGGCGATCAATGCAGCCTTTGCTGAGGGAAAATTCGCGCCATGAGTCGACCCAAGCTTTCCAGAGTTCGGCGTGGTGATGTTCGGGGCTAGCTTGCACGTAAAGCGCAACTCGGCGTACTTGCAGCATTTCGGTGTCGGTTGCGCCGAGTTTGAGGGCGGCTTCGGTGTGAATGTCGATGCAGCGATGGCAGCCTTTCGCGAGGGCAATCCCCAAGGTGATCAGTTCTTTATGCTTGCGATCCAGTGCGCCTTTTTTGGTGCTTTCTTGGGAAAGTTCACCAATAATTTCCAAAAATTCGCCCAGCCCGTAAGTACGTGCGCGTTTGAGTGATGCCATAAAGTCGTTATCTATCATTGTCAGTTATCCTTTTTGTTGCAGTGCAAAACAAACTGTACCACAGAACGCCCGGTGTATGTCATGTTGTCTGTTAGGCGTCATGAAAGTTTCAAACTGAACAGCAAGTAGCGTGCCAATCGGTGCGGTGGGTAGCGAACCTCCCCAGTGACGGGGAGGTTCTGAGGGAGTTATTCGACGATAGAAACTTTGTTCATCAGAATCGGTTGTACCGGCACGTCACCGTGCGGGCCAAAATTACCCGTTTTTACGCCAACAATCGCATCAACGACATCCATGCCTTCGACGACTTTGCCGAAGACCGCGTAGCCCCAGCCTTGCGGGGTTTCAGAACGGAAGTTCAGGAAGTCGTTGTTACTGACGTTGATGAAGAATTGTGAAGAAGCAGAATGTGGGTCGTTAGTACGCGCCATTGCTACCGTGCCACGGTCATTTTTCAAGCCGTTGTTGGCTTCGTTTTTAACCGGCGGGCGCTTGTCCGCTTTTTCTTTCATGGTTTCGGTCATGCCACCGCCTTGTACCATGAAACCCGGAATGACGCGGTGAAAGATAGTTCCCTCGTAAAAACCTTCTTTAACGTAAGCCAGAATGTTTTCAACCGTTTTGGGTGCGGCAGCGGCATCCAGTTCGATTTTGATGTTGCCTTTGGTGGTTTCAATCAGAATAGTCGACATTTTATCTCCAGAAGTGGGTGTTGCTGCGGCTTTTTCCTCGGCATTACAGCCTAAAGTGGCAAAGCTCAGTAACATGGCAAAAATAGTAATAAAGAAACGTTTCATGCGGTATGCCCCGTGTTGTTGTTGATAATCAAGCGATGCGGATAATACCGCGCACCGCCTGATTTTTCCAACTCCATTAAGGCAGTTCGACTTTGGGGGCAGGTTGCCAGCCAGCTTGGCGGTGTTCGACGATGACGGTGGTGTAAACGCCGCCGCGTACATTCCACACCCCGGTCAGGCGCATAAAGCGTGGTTCAGTGGCGGCGACTAGATCTTCCAAAATTTTGTTGGTCACGGCTTCGTGGAACGCGCCTTCTTCGCGGTAACTCCACATATACAGCTTGAGTGATTTTAGCTCAACGCACTTTTCATCAGGGACGTATTCGATTTTGAATTGGGCGAAATCCGGCTGCCCAGTTTTGGGACAAATGCAAGTGAATTCGGGCAAATCAATGCGAATGGTGTAATCGCGTTGCGGGTTAGGGTTGGGGAAGGTGTCGAGTTCTTTGCTGGGGCGTGTGGACATGGTTGCTCCTAAGGTATCCCGATGAACAGTCGGGTGGATGTTGAAAACGCGCTGGTTTTATATCATGCTTGCGCGTTTGTCCATTACCACGCCCATAAATTAGGAAAAGAAGTGCGCCTTAGCAAAATCCGCATCGCCGGATTCAAAAGTTTCGTTGACCCCGTGACGCTGGATTTACGCAGCAATCTCACCGGTATTCTCGGCCCCAATGGGTGTGGCAAGTCCAACACCATTGATGCCGTGCGCTGGGTCATGGGGGAATCCTCCGCCAAGCACTTGCGTGGTGCATCAATGGAAGACGTGATTTTCAACGGCTCCTCCTCGCGTAAGCCCGTTGGTTT
>CAYNNA010000013.1:7957-39455 GCA_964398375.1 uncultured Thiothrix sp. | reverse complement strand
CTAGCAGCATGGTGGTGTGACCGTCATGCCCGCAACCGTGCATTTTACCGTGATGGCAGGAGGCATGGGCGAAGGTATTCAATTCGGTCAAGGGCAGCGCATCCATATCAGCACGTAAGCCAATGTGTTTAACGCCGGGTTGCTTGCCGTGTAGCACACCGACTACGCCGGTTTCACCAATGCCAGTGTGAACCTCTAAACCCAATGCCTGCAAACGAGCGGCGACTTGGGCGCTGGTGCGGAATTCTTCATAAGCGGTTTCGGGGTGTTGGTGAATATCGCGCCGCCATTGTTGCATATCGGCGTGCAGGGCGTGGCTGGCGGCAATTGGGTCAAGTTTAGCGCTCATATTACATCCTTTCTTTTCGTGTGTGGTCGCGATTTTATAGGGGAGGTCTGGTATTCTTCTCATGATTCATCCTCTCAGGTATCACACTCATGAAAAGACTACAAGGCATCATGCTATCAGCCGCTTGTTTAGCAGCAAGTCAGGTGCAGGCGCAAGAGCCACCGACCACAGCACCACAACCCGCAGTGCCGAATGCACTGACATTTCCACCACAGGCGCAGCAGCCAGTGGTTTACCCGTATGCTACTTATCCCAACTATAATTACAGCAACTATGGTTATTCTGCCTATCCTTATGGTTATTATTACCCCTATGCGCAGCAACAACCGGCTTACAACACTTATAACCCGTATATGCCGCAACCACAGGCATACAGCGCTTACAACCCGTATGTGCAACAGTATAATCCTTATGCCGCACAACGCATGATGCCATACCAGCCAGGCCCGCCTGTCCAGCAGAAGAAAAAGGAAGTCAAGCCGTGGGGCGATACCCGTTATATCTGGCCTGATTTTTACACCGATTTTACCGGCGATGCCTTCGATAAAATGATTAATGCACCTTACGATATGGGCAGGATGCCGGGCGGCTGGCAATTCCCGTCGATCAGTATGCCCGACCCTGTAACCGTGAGCGACGCGATTGCCAATCAAGTACCGCCGTTTGCTGAAGAGGCGGGTAATATGGTTCCGGTCGATGATATGGGGAATATTATACCATTTAAATAATGCCCTCACTGTGTTAGGCTATTCACCAATTTTTTAAGTTAAATAACAGTAAATGATAATTGGAGGCTTGAATGTATTTGCCGAAAAACCTGTTGGCTTATGGGGTAGCAACAGCGCTGGTATTGAGTTTGGGGGCGTGTAGCTCAACACCGGAAAAATCCGAAACTGGGGATAACAACAGTGCTCAGCAAGTGAGTAAACAAGTGCAAGCGCCAGTAAAAGCGCAAGCGGATCAAGCACAAGTCCTCAGCTATGGCGGCAAAGGGGTTGGTAATTATGCAGCCGCCAGTTTGGGTGGTGATTTTGCCGGAAATGCTCAGTTATTGAATTTCATCGAAAAGATGGTTAATAATCATGAGTTTAATCGCCAATATTTGTACGGTGTATTTTCACAAACCCGTAACCGTGATGATGTCGCTCGCCTCTGGGCAGGTTCGAGTTCAGACCCCGGTAGCCCGAAAGGTTGGCACGCTTACCGTGACCGTTTCGTAACCGCTGCGAATGTGCAACGCGGTGCAGAATTTTGGCAGCAGTATTCACCGCACTTACAACGGGCGCAACAGCAATACGGGGTTCCCGCTGAATACATTATCGGCATCATGGGGGTGGAAACCCGTTGGGGGCGCATTCTGGGCAAGCATCGGGTGATTGATGCGCTAGCGACTTCTGCCATTGTGAACCAACGCCGTAGCCAATTTTTCTTTGATGAATTGAAAAACTACCTGCTGATGACTCGCAGTGAACGCATGGATCCGCTGGCACCAAAAGGCTCGTTTGCGGGTGCAATGGGGTATGGGCAATTCATGCCGAGTAGTTTCCATGCCTTCGCGGTGGATTTCGATGGCGATGGTGTGCGTGATTTATGGAATCCCGTCGATGCCATTGGCAGTGTGGCGAATTACTTTGCCAAGCATGGTTGGCAGCCGGGTGGGGAAGTGGCTGTGCCAGCACAAGTAACGTCGAATCAATACGCCAGTGTGCCGGACGGTTTTAAGGTTAAGTATTCCATGTCAGATTTGCAGCGCATCGGTGTTACGCCGCAATACGGCAGGGGTTCAGCCGGTACGGTGCATTTATTGGCACTCAGTACCGTACCGAATGGTTATAAAGAACCGTGGATTGGTTACAAAAACTTCCATGTGATTACCCGCTATAACCGCAGCAACTATTACGCGATGACCGTACATTTATTGGCGCAAGCCGTGCGTGAGCGTGTCGGCAAGTAAACCATTCCTGTCTCTTGCTGTAAGGGCTAAAAATCTTTCGCCCTTACAGCTCACCACCTTACATCCAGCCCTTGCGTTTGAAGAACCAGTAGGGCGTTATGCCCGCCAGAATCATTAACCCAATCGCCATTGGGTAGCCGAACATCCATTCCAACTCTGGCATGTATTTGAAGTTCATCCCGTACAGGCTGGCAACTAGCGTTGGCGGTAGAAAGACCACCGCTGCAATCGAAAACATCTTAATGATTTTACTCTGTTCGATATTGATGAAACCTTGTGTGGTTCCCATCAGGAAGTTGATTTTATCGAACAGAAACGTGGTGTGTGACATTAAGGTGTCAATATCGCGAATGATTTCCGGGATAATTTCCTGCCCCGCTTGGGTATCGCGTAATTGGCGTTGTAGGAAGGAAATGGAGCGTTGGGTATCCATCAAACACAGGCGCACTTTGCCATTGCTGTCTTCTAAGGCGGCAAGATCGTCGATAGCGCTTTCTAAATCGGTGTCGGTTTCTTCTAGCACTTTGTGGCTAATGACTTCGAGTTCGTGGTGCAAGTCTTCGATGGTATCGGCGAGGTTTTCCACTTTTTGTTCAAACATGGTGAGCAATAAGTGTCGTGGGGTGCGTACTTCCACTTGCCCGCGCCGCGCACGCATCCTGAGCAGGCGAAAATCAGCCAGTTCTTGTTCCCGCACCGTAATAAGACGATCCGTTTGTAAAATGAAAGCAACCGTGGTGGTATCCATGCGCCCTTCACTCTGTGTCACAAACAGCGAGTGCACGTGAATACCGCTGCTATCGGTGAAATAACGGGCAGATGATTCGATTTCTTCAATATCATCGGATTCCGGTAATTCGGTGTGTAGCAGGATTTCTAAGCGGTCGCGTTCTTCATCCGAGGTATCTTGCGCATCAATCCAGCCAGTGTGGGAAATCGCGTAATCCAAGAGTTTGTCGTCGAGTTTATGTTCGACTAGTTTGCCATCCGCAAAGCCGAAAAATCGTAACATAGCTGGTCTCCTGTGAGGTGGGATATTTAGCGCACGTAGTTGAGTTCACGGTGGCGTAAGATAACATTTTCCCCTAGGCTTTGGCGGAAATGCTGATAAAGGCGCTCAGCTAGATAGACTGAACGGTGTCGTCCGCCGGTACAGCCGATGGAAACAGTTAAATAAGCGCGTTGGCAATTGCTGTCGAGACTTGGTAGCCAATTGCTGAGGAAATCACGAATGTCGGCGTACATGCGTTGTACGTCGTCGTGCCGTTCCAGCCATTCAATAATGCCCGCATCGCGTCCGGTAAGTGAGCGCAGGTCTGGTTCCCAATAGGGGTTGGGTAGGCAACGCACATCAAATAGGAAATCAGAATCCGTCGGCTGATTGTGTTTAAAGCCGAAGGATTGGATCATTAGGGATAAATGCTGCTGTTCGGTTTGCGAAATGCGTGCTTTGAGCATTCGCCCTAATTCATACACACCGATGTGCGAAGTATCCAGCCGTAAATCCGCATCCGTGGCAAGGGGTTCTAACAATGAAGCTTCCAGCGCAATGGCTTTGTCGAGTTCTTGGGTTTCGCTGGTTAAGGGATGGCGACGGCGTGTTTCATTATAGCGCTTGCGCAAGACTTCTGGTTCGGCATACAGGTACACGACTTGAGTACTGGGAACCCGTTGGCGTACCCGTTTGATAATTGCAGGAGTATCCAACAAACTGTCACGACCGCCGCGAATATCAATGCCTACCGCTAGGTACGGTTGCTTGGCGATTTGCGGTGTCCCCAGCAGCGCTTCTAATAATTGCGAGGGCAGGTTGTCGATACAGTAATAGCCGTTGTCTTCAAGGGTGTGCAGCGCATAGCTTTTGCCTGCGCCGGACATGCCGCTGATAATGACTAAGTGCATGGTATTAAGCTGCCATTGCACCCACAAATGGGTGTCTGGGTTGATCAAAAAGGTCGAGGAATCGATCTAGCACGGTTTGCGCGTCGTGATAACAGCAAATCTGCTCGATCAGGGATTTTTGCATCAAGGTACTGGTCAGTTGGGTGATCAGTTCTGAATAATCAGGGGCTTGGTTGGCGGGCACGAGGATTGCCATGAATAATTGCACGGGTTTTTTATCCGGTGTATCCATTTTAACGCCATCTTCCAGCAACAACAAAGCCCCACAAGGTTGATGGATGGACATACAAGCATGGGGAATGGCGACGCCATTGCCAATAGCAGTACTACCCAGTTTCTCCCGATTTGTCAGGGCGTCGAAAATCGCCTCAGCCCCCAAGCTTGCCTGATCGGCGGCAAGCATGTTTGCCAATTGTTCAAAAGCACGTTTCTTGCTGGAAACATCAAGCTTACAGGCAATCCGGGTGGGAGAAAGCAGGGTGGTTATGTCCATGTGTTATCAGTCCGTTGTTTCAGCCGCAGCGGTCAGTTGAGCCGCTTCCTGACGATGATGGTCTTTCACTTTTTCCTTGTGTTTGACAATTTGTCTATCGAGCTTATCCGTCAGTGCATCAATTGCTGCATACATATCATCAGCGTAGGCATCTGCAAAGAAGTGATTGCCATTGACATGGAAAGTCGCTTCCGCCTTGTGACGTTGTTTTTCGACTTCCAGGATGAAATGTATTTTCATTACCTGGTCGAAGTGGCGCTTCAGGCGTTCAGCCTTTTCGCGCACATAATTATTCATGGAATCTGTCACTTCAAGATGATGACCAGTGATTTCTAATTGCATAATGCAAGCTCCTTGTTCAGGTCATGGAAAAAACCACGCCCCATTATGGTGCGAGGCTTAGGTCGGAAGCAATGCTTTCCGGTCATGTGATGACGGAATCAACATGGCTTCACGGTACTTGGCGACGGTGCGCCGCGCTACATTAATGCCTTGCTGATTCAGCAAAGCAGTCAATTGATTGTCACTCAAAGGCGAACTCTGATTTTCCTCGTTGATTAGTTTTTTGAGCATGGCGCGAATTGCTGTGGAGGAACAGCTAGACCCGGTATCGGTGTCTACTTGGCTGGAAAAGAAGTATTTGAATTCAAAGATACCACGTGGGGTATGCAGGTATTTGTTGGTGGTGACGCGGGAAATGGTGGATTCGTGCATTTCTAGCTCTTCTGCAATGTCCCGGAGAATGAGTGGCTTCATCGCCTGTTCTCCATATTGCATGAAAGCGCTTTGGCGTTCAACTATTGCTTTGGCAACACCTAACAACGTCGAGTTGCGGCTCTCCACACTGCGAATTAACCACTTAGCTTGTTGCAGGTTGGATTTGAAATAAGTGGCGTCCCGTTCACTTTTTACTTGACCCAACATGTCTGCATAGTACTGATTAACTTGCAGATTTGGTGTGACTTGCGCATTCAGTGAAACCACCCAGTCTCCTTTGATCTTACGGACATACGCATCCGGCACGATGTAATCAGCCGCCGATGACGAATAAGCACTCCCCGGACGCGGTTGTAAGCTACGCAACAATAAGAGGATTTCCTCTAACTCACCCTGTTCTATTTTCAACCGCTTGCTAATTTCTTTATAGTCGCGTCGTTCCATCAAGTCCAGATGTTTTTCGACTAATTGACGTGCTTTGAACAGCAGGCGGCTTTCAGGTAAGTGTGCAAGTTGAATCAGCAGGCACTCGCGTAAGTTACGTGCGCCCACCCCTAACGGGTCAAGCTGCTGGATAAACTTTAGCACGACTTCCACATCGTCGATGTCGATGGGCAGTTCTGCGCTGAGCGATTCCAGAATATCTTCCAGCGGATCGCACAAATACCCTGCATCATCCAGCGAGCTAATAATCACGGTGGCAATTTGTTTGTCGATACTGGTGAGGTTGCTCATGCGGATTTGCCACAGGAGATGTTCCTGCAAGCCACTGTCGGCGGTATCACCTTGATTTTCTAGGAAACCGCTGTTATCGCCATTGCCGTCACTGTTGCTGCTGCGGGTGTCGTAGACATCTTCCCACTCGGCATCCATGTGCAATTCGTCAGGAATGTCTTGGTCGAAGGGGGGGGCGTCATCGGGGGCATCAACGCTAGCCTCGTTGTCGGGTTTGCTGTCGTTACTGTGGTCGGTAAGGTTAGTAAGTTCGGTAATAGGCTCAGGGCGTGAGTCGTCGGTATCTTCGGCTAATTGCAGCAAGGGATTTTCTTCCAAGGCTTGCTGGATTTCGTTCTGCAACTCCAGTGACGACAATTGCAACAAACGAATGGCTTGCTGCAACTGCGGCGTCATGGAAAGTGTCTGACCAAGTTTGAGATCGAATCCCTGTCTGAGCATTGTTCTTGTTGTTCCTTGTGCCGATAAGCCATGAATCCTAAGGTTCTATGGCTTTCATACTACCCTAATCGTTTGCTGGTGCAAAGATGCGATAGTCGGGGTGAATGCCGCCTGACTAAATCTGATTTACAGTTTGAAGTTTTCACCGAGGTAAACCCGCCGCGCTTGTTCGTCCTGCAAGATGGCATCGGGTGAACCTTCTACCAAAATTTTACCTTCACTGAGAATATAAGCACGGTGGCAAATGCCCAGCGTTTCGCGCACATTGTGGTCGGTGATCAGCACGCCAATGTCACGGGTAACGAGGTGGCGGATAATGGTTTGGATGTCTAAGACCGAAATGGGGTCAACTCCGGCAAACGGTTCATCCAGCAAAATAAAGGCGGGGTCACTTGCCAATGCGCGTGCAATTTCAGCGCGGCGGCGTTCCCCACCAGAGAGGCTAATCCCTTGGCTATCGCGCAAATGGGTGAGCTGAAATTCTTCCAGCAAGCTATCCACTTTGTCTTGACGTTGGTTGCGGTTGAGGTCTTTACGCAATTCCAAGACTGCCATAATGTTTTGCGCCACGGTCAGTTTGCGGAAAATGCTGGCTTCTTGTGCCAGATAGCCAATGCCTTCGCGAGCGCGTTCGTGCATGGCTTGAGCGGTAATGTCTTTGTCGTTGAGCAAGACTTGCCCCGCATCCGCTCCCACTAAGCCAACGATCATGTAGAAGCACGTGGTTTTTCCTGCGCCGTTTGGTCCCAATAAGCCGACCACCTCGGCGTTATTGACGTGCAAATCCACGCCTTTGAGAACGTGACGTTTTTTGTAACTTTTTTGCAGGTTACGCGCGGCTAAGGTATTCATTCGGCAACTTTATTGGTGGGGTAAAACACGGCAGAGACACGCCCGGATTTGCCTTTGCCCCCGGCTTTGAGTTGACCTGTATCGGTTAAATACTCGATATGGTCACTGGTGAAACGGTCTTGATCTTGCAGCAATTCCGCCTCACCGCTGAGAACCAAGCGCTTTTCTTTTACCCAATACTGCATTTCACGCGCTTTGCCGCTGGCAAGTTTGCCATTTTCCATTTTTTGCTTAAGGCTGACCGGCGTACCTCTAGCAATAATGCTGATAATTTCATTATTGGGCGCGTTGATTTCAATGTGAGCAGCACGGATTTCTAAACTGCCTTGAATGATAGAAACATTGCCATCGTAGCTGGCTGTACCGGCGAGTTTATCAAACACCGCTGAATCGGCTTCAATTTGTACCGGCGCTGCCACGTCCGCTTTGAGGGCGTAAGCGCTGGATGTCATGCCTGCTAGCAGCAAACACAGCAGCCATTTATTTAACTTGGTAGGTTGAGCGCACATTGGAATCAAATCTCAGTAAGTTATCGTCGAGTTTAGCGGTAAGCCCAGTGGATTGCATCGTGCCGTTGGGTGCTGTGATGAACACTTCAGCATCTGTGGTGATTTCCCGCGTGGCTTGATCGTATAACAAATGCTCTGTATGCAACTTGAACCCTTGGCTGGTATTTACTTCCGGCGCGATAATGCGGCTTTGGCGTTTGCCTTGCCAATGCGACAAATGCCGCCCAGCAATTTTGTAACTGACCGTGCCATCGGCTGCCACTGCCATAATGGAGAAATCCGATAAGTAATAGTCAATCTGGTCTTTTTGCAAGGTCAGGCGGCTGAGGTCGGTTTTGCCTAAATAATCCTCCAACTGCGTAATCAGCAGGATTAGCAGCAACACAGCGCTCAGCGTCAGCAGGTGTTTCATGTCAAATAGCTGGCGAGTTTGCTGTGTAATTTACCGTGGGCGTGCAACAGCATTTCACACACTTCACGCCCTGCCCCCCGCCCGCCATGCGTTTGTGTGACCCAATGCGCGTGTTGCTTGACGTAATAATGTGCATCACCCACAGCGATAGCCAAGCCGACTTGTGCCATGACCGGCAAATCCACCACATCATCGCCGACATACGCAATGTTTTCCGGTTTTAACCCGGTTTTAGCCAGCAAATCCGTGAAGGCGGGGCGTTTGTCGCGGTAGCCTTGCCAAATACGGTCACGGGGAATTTTCAGATTATCCGCACGGTGTAACACCAGTTCGGACTGTCGCCCGGTAATCAGTGCCATTTCCAACCCGCTTTCCAACAACATGCGGATGCCGTGCCCGTCTTTGGAGTTAAAGGCTTTGTATTCCTGACCGTCATCGCCGCAAAACAAGCTGCCATCGGTCAATACCCCGTCAATGTCGAAAATTACCAGTTGGGTGTTGCGGGCGCGTGTCAGCACGTCAGCGGATAGGTTGTCGAAAGTGGCTATCATCAAGCAATTCCTGCGCGTAAAAGATCATGCATGTGGATGATACCGATAACCGCCTCATCCTGCACGACCGGCAACACGGTGATGGCGTGTTCTTGCATCAAATTGAGCGCGTCGACCGCGAGACTGTGCGCATCAATGCTGCGAAATGCTGTGGTCATCAGGGCAGAAATCGGTTGTTCGTGCAAACGTTGCCCTTTTTCAAACGAGCGCCGTAAGTCGCCGTCGGTGAAAATCCCCTGTAATTTACCTGCCTCTGTGGTGATGGCGGTCATGCCGAGTTTTTTGCGGGTCATTTCCAAAATCGCTTCTTGCAAACTGGCATCCGGTCGAACGTGGGGAATGTCTGCGCCGGTATGCATAATGTCACGCACATGCACCAGCAGGCGCTTGCCTAAACGTCCACCGGGGTGGGAGCGGGCGAAATCATTCGCCGTAAAGCCGCGTGCTTCTAGCAAGGCTACCGCGAGTGCATCACCCATGACCAAGGTGGCGGTGGTGCTAGAGGTGGGCGCAAGCCCCAAGGGGCAGGCTTCTTTGTCGACACCGATATTGATGTGGAAATCGGCGGCTTCTGCCATCGGCGAATGTGGGTTGCCGGTCATGGCGATAATGCGCACGTCAAGGCGACGAATCACGGGCAAAATCGCAAGAATTTCAGCACTCGTACCGGAATTGGAGAGTGCAATAATCACATCGCCGTTAACAATCATGCCGAGGTCGCCGTGGCTGGCTTCGCCGGGGTGCAGGAAAAACGCGGGAGTGCCGGTGCTGGCAAGCGTGGCGGCGATTTTGTTGCCGATATGCCCAGATTTGCCCATGCCGGTGACAATGACACGTCCCCGGCAAGCGAGGATGGCTTCGCAGGCGTGCAAAAAGTCATTGTCTAAGCGTGAGGGCAGGGCAGTGAGGGCGGCGATTTCAGTGTCGATAACGGCTTTCGCGAGAGCGAGTAGGTCTTTGGCGTGGTGTGACATGTTGTTAGCCCCATGTGAAATGTGCGGGAGACGGGCACAAAAAAACCCGCTTTGGCGGGTTAGATATTCTCACTTGGTGATTGGTTCACAACAAGTGGTGCCGGGAGCGAGACTCGAACTCGCACAATGTCACCATCGGCGGATTTTGAATCCGCTGCGTCTACCGATTCCGCCATCCCGGCTAGGATGTGAAGGTTGCGAATTATACATAATTTTTCCGGTTTGTCGAAACATTTTTTACAG
The DNA here is from genome assembly GCA_964398375.1 of uncultured Thiothrix sp. Classification (GTDB taxonomy): domain Bacteria; phylum Pseudomonadota; class Gammaproteobacteria; order Thiotrichales; family Thiotrichaceae; genus Thiothrix. The sequence continues at coordinate 29,323 of CAYNNA010000013.1, read as the reverse complement.
CATGTTATGCTTCGCCCCATGAAATTAAGTGACTTCCATTACGATCTCCCTCCGGCGCTGATTGCCTCCGAACCTTTGGCGGAACGGACAGCCAGTCGGCTGTTGATTTTGAACGGTGACAGCGGTGAATGCCGTGACGGTCAGTTTACCGATGTGCTCGATTTGATCCAGCCCGAAGACTTGTTGGTATTTAACAATACCCGCGTTATTCCTGCTCGCTTGCATGGCGAAAAAATCACGGGCGGTAAAGTTGAAGTGCTGGTGGAACGGATTGTCGGTGAACACACCGCACTGGCACACATTCGCGCCAGCAAAGCGCCCAAGCCCGGCACGCATTTGCGTTTGGAACAGGCGATTGATGCGCAAGTCACTGGGCGGCAAGACGATTTGTTTGAGGTGCAGTTCTTGCATACTGATTCGGCACTGAACTTGCTGGAGCAATACGGGCATATTCCCCTGCCACCTTACATCGAACGTGCGGATACGCCAGCCGATCGGGAGCGTTACCAAACGGTGTTTGCGCAACAACCGGGGGCGGTAGCCGCACCAACGGCTGGTTTGCATTTCGATCAGCCGCTACTGGATGCGTTGCGGCAAAAAGGTGTGCAAACCGCTGCGGTTACGTTGCACGTGGGGGCGGGTACATTCCAGCCAGTGCGGGTACAGGATTTGTCGCAGCATGTGATGCACGCGGAATATGCGGATGTTTCCCAAGACGTGTGCGTTGCGGTGACGGCTTGCCGTGAGCGCGGTGGGCGTGTGGTGGCTGTCGGCACAACGTCGGTGCGCAGCCTCGAAAGTGCTGCTCGCGATGGCACGTTAAAACCGTTTCAGGGGGATACCCGCTTGTTCATTACGCCCGGTTATCAATTCCGGGTGGTGGATGCCATGATCACCAATTTCCACCTGCCTGAATCTACCCTGCTGATGCTAGTGTCAGCGTTTGCTGGGTATGAAAACATCATGCAAGCCTACCAACATGCCGTTCGTCGGGAATATCGCTTCTTTAGTTACGGTGATGCAATGTTTATGACCTATAGGCAGAATAAATAGCTATTTCGTCTGTCAGGGTTGTGACTTTTTTGCAACTGTAAGATCATAATCATGTAGCGTAAATCTATGTTTATCAAAGATTAATCAAACCTATGATTGATTCGTTTTTGATCGAGCTGGCAGCGTGTTTTATCCCCAACATCTGCTGTGCTATTTAACTTGTGAGATGATGCGCCCGTTGTCAGTCGGGAATGCGTCGGAGATTGATTATGAACAAAAAGAGTGTCTTCAAAAAAATGTCCTTGCCGTTTCTTGGTGGCTTTATGTTGTTAGCCGTGCCGCTGTTGGGTATCGCGGCGTTGCCGATGCCTGCTGATAATTCCCTGATTTACCGTGTTCATGGCTTGGACGCGGGTAATGTTTTAAAAATGTACAAAGAACCGGGTAAAGAGGTCATTGTAAACCTTCCTCACAATGCGACTTGGATTGCGCGGCGTAATGCGCAAATGACCATTGGTGACAAGGTTTGGGAGAAGGTAAGCTGGGATGATCAAACCGGTTGGGTATTATCCGATGCCTTGGAAGAAGATCCTAAGGCGACTGAAGCCGCGAACGCCCGTCGCCAGTGTTTAGTTGACCCTGCGGTAGCCGACAAGGAATGTTGCGGCTACCCGGAAGCAGCAAAAGGCGGGTTGTTCAAATCCATTCCGGTGTATGCGGTGCGGGATTTGTCAGCGGGTGAAAGCCTGATGATGTATGTCGATCACGGTGATGACGCGATTGCGGTGGAGATTCCCCACAATGGTACCAATATCGTCAAGCTGGGGCAGCGGGCAGAAGCCGGTGCGTTTGCGATGGAACGGGTGCGTTGGGCGGGGCAAAACGGCTGGATAGATGCGTCTAAAATGTCTTATGACGAAGTAAAAACCCAATCCGGCGATGCGAAACGCCAGAAGTGCGGCGGTGTTTCTGGTGGGGTGGATTTCAAAGCATCTGAAGTGGTTTGCTTACCAGCGCCCGTGATTCGCCGTTTACAAGAGTCCGGCGCATTGGATGCTGAAACCGTCAAAAAGCTGTTGGAACAGGCTCCTAAGTAAAAGCGGGTAGGGGCGAAATATTTTTCGCCCCTACATCCTTTTAGAATGGATGTTTGGCACTCGCTTCCAGCGTGTTTTTCATCAGCATAGCGACCGTCATTGGTCCCACACCACCCGGCACCGGCGTAATCCACGCGGCACGTTCCGCTACACTGTCAAATTCCACATCGCCAGCCAGTTTGCCGTTTTCCAGCCGGTTGATGCCCACATCAATCACGGTTGCGCCCGGTTTAATCCAGTCGCCTTTGACTAGCCCCGGTTTGCCCGCTGCGGCAATGACAATATCAGCTTGGCGTACCAATTCGGGAGTCATGCTGCCGCTGAATCGGTGAGTGACGGTGACAGTTGCACCCGCCAGCAATAATTCCAGTGCCATTGGGCGACCGACAATATTGGATGCGCCGACGATGACGGCATGACGACCTTTGTACACTTCACCCGTGCTATCCAATAAGTGCATCACGCCATAGGGGGTGCAAGGGCGAAGACTAGGAATGCGCAAAGTGAGTCGTCCCACATTGGTGGGGTGGAAGCCATCCACATCTTTGCTGGGGTTGATTTGCTCAATGATTAGCGAAGCATCCAGATGCGCAGGCAGTGGCAGTTGTACCAAAATGCCGTCAATCAATGGGTCGTGGTTGAGTTCATTAATTAACTCGACCAACTCGTGCTGGGTGGTTTGCGGGGGCAGGTCATACGAGCGCGACATAATGCCGACTTCATCGCAGGCTTTGCGTTTATGACTGACGTAGACTTGTGAGGCAGGGTCGGAACCGATCAGGATGACGGCAAGACCGGGGCGGCGTTTGCCTTGTTGTAAGCGGGCATCCACACCTTGTTTGACTTCGGTGCGGACTTCGGCGGCAATTTTTTTGCCATCAATGATCTGGGCTGTCATGGCATTCCTGCGGGGGCTTTGAAAAGCGCGTATTGTCGCACTGGACTCACTCCCCGTACAACTGCCGTTTCAACCCGCTGCGGTTCAAAATAGTCGTGGCAATCTCTTCAATCGAAATCGCAGTCGTATTGATGTAAGGAATATTTTCGCGGCGGTACAAGCTTTGTTGCCACTCCAATTCCTGCTGGCATTGGCTTAAGGAAGCGTAACGGCTGTTGGGTTTGCGTTCTTGGCGGATGCGTTGCAATTGTTCCGCTGCAATCGTCAATCCAAACAGCTTGTTGCGGAAGGGATGCAGGATTTTAGGCAAGCCCGACGCATCCATGTCTTCCTCGGTCAGCGGATAATTGGCAGCGTAAATGCCGTACTGCATTGCCAGATACAAACACGTCGGCGTTTTACCGGAGCGCGATACCCCGATCAGAATAATGTCAGCTTCGGCAAAGCTTTTCGCGCTGATGCCATCGTCGTTGGCTTGCGCAAAATTAATCGCGGAAATCCGTTTGGAATACGACGCATCGTTGTGCAAGCCGTGCGAACGCCCGATAGCGTGGGAAGAGGGCTGCCCCAGTTCTTTTTCCATCGAGTCGATAAAGCTATCGAAGAAGTCGTAAATTGCGCAATCTGCCGCTTCGATATGTTGGCGCACGATAGGATTGATTAGGGTGCTAAACACCAGCGGGCGGCAACCATCCTGTTGCGCCATCAGGTTGATTTGTTCAGCAGTTTCCCGTGCTTTTGCCTCAGAATCGAGAAACGGGATACTCACTTTGCGCCATTGGATGCCATCGAACTGGGTCAGCAGACTGTGACCCAGCGTTTCGACGGTAATCCCGGTGCGGTCAGATAGGTAAAATACTGTCCGCCGATTGCTCATTATTTACCATCCAGACTAGCAAGGTGCAGCCAAGTATCCACCACGGTATCCGGGTTCAGCGACAAGCTGCTAATGCCTTGCTCATGCAACCACACCGCGAAATCGGGGTAGTCGGAAGGTCCTTGCCCGCAAATACCGATGTATTTGCCGTGTTTGTGGCAGGCATCAATCGCCATTTTCAGCAGCTTTTTCACCGCCGGGTTACGCTCATCAAACAGGTGCGCAATCAAGCCTGAATCGCGGTCAAGCCCTAATGATAACTGCGTCATGTCGTTGGAACCGATGGAGAAGCCGTCGAAGTATTCGAGGAATTCTTCCGCCAGCACCGCGTTGGAAGGAATTTCGCACATCATGATCAAGCGCAAACCGTTTTCACCACGCTTGATGCCTTGGGTTGCCAGCAATTCGGTCACTTGTTGCGCTTCTTCCAAGGTACGGCAGAATGGGATCATGATCTCAACGTTGGTTAAGCCCATGTCATTGCGCACTTTGCGCAGCGCACGGCATTCCAGCTCGAAGCAGTCGCGGAAATTGGCAGACAAATAGCGCGAAACGCCACGGTAGCCGATCATCGGGTTTTCTTCGTGCGGCTCGTAACGGTCGCCTGCCATCAGGTTGGCGTATTCGTTCGACTTGAAGTCGGACATGCGCACGATGACTTTGTTTGGCGCATAAGCAGCCGCGAGGGTGGCAATACCTTCGACCAGTTTTTCCACGTAGAAATCGACAGGGCTGGCGTAACCGGCAATCTTCGCGCCGATATTGGCTTTCAGATCAGCAGGCAGGTTGTCGAATTCCAGCAAAGCTTTCGGGTGGATGCCGATGGTGTTGTTGATGATGAATTCCAAGCGTGCCAAGCCCACACCTGCATTCGGCAGGCGTGAGAAGGCGAAGGCGCGGGAAGGATTGCCCACGTTCATCATGATTTTTACCGACAAATCAGGTAGGTTGCCCGTGTCAGCGGTGCGCACGTCAAATGGCAGCAAGCCGCTGTAAATGAAACCAGTATCGCCTTCCGCGCAAGAAACGGTGATTTCATCGCCAGCTTTGACGCGCTCGGTGGCATCGCCACAGCCTACGACGGCGGGGATGCCCATTTCACGCGCAATGATTGCCGCATGGCAGGTACGTCCGCCGCGATTGGTGACGATGGCGGAAGCGCGTTTCATGATCGGTTCCCAGTCAGGATCGGTCATGTCTGTTACCAATACGTCGCCTTCTTTTACCTCGTTCATCTGGCTGATGCTCATAATAATACGAGCAGGGCCTTGACCAATTTTTTGACCGATGGCGCGACCTTCGGCAACCACCGTGCCTTTTTCTTTGAGCTGGTAGCGTTCGATAATGGTGGCGGAAGCGCGGCTTTCGACCGTTTCAGGGCGGGCTTGCACGATGTAGAGCTTGCCATCGCCACCATCGAGTGCCCATTCAATGTCCATCGGACGCTGGTAGTGCTTTTCGATAATCATGGCTTGGCGGGCGAGGGATTCAACCTGCGCTTCACTCAGACAGAAACGTCCACGGCGGGCTGCATCGACTTCGCGGGTCAAAGTGGCTTTATTGTGTGCGTCACCAGCCGAGGCGGCGTACACCATTTCAATCGCTTTGCTACCCAAACGGCGTGACAAAATCGCCGGGCGACCCGCTTCAATATTGGGTTTGTAAACGTAGAATTCGTCGGGGTTGACCGCGCCTTGTACCACGGTTTCGCCCAAGCCATACGCGCCAGTCACGAAGACTGCATCGCGGAAGCCTGATTCGGTGTCGAGGGTGAACAATACACCACTTGCGCCGATGTCGCTGCGTACCATTTTTTGTACACCAGCGGACAGGAATACTTTGTCGTGTTCAAAATGCTGGTGGACGCGGTAGGCAATCGCACGGTCATTGTACAACGAGGCAAACACTTCCTTGATGGCGGCGATAACGTTATCCAGCCCGCGCACATTGAGGAAGGTTTCCTGCTGACCCGCAAACGAAGCATCCGGCAAGTCTTCAGCCGTGGCGGAAGAGCGCACTGCAAACGAGGCAGTATCGCCTGAACCCGCTGCTAGGGTGTCATAGGCTTCGCGCACGGTTTGCAATAATTTTTCGGGTAATGGCGTATCCATGACCCAACCACGGATGGTTTTACCGGCATTGGTGAGGGCGTGGATGTCGTCTACGTCGAGGGAGTTGAGTAGCGCGTTGATGCGGTCAGCGAGACCGTCAGCGCGGATAAAATCTTGGTAAGCTGCTGTGGTGGTGGCAAAACCATTCGGGACGCTAACGCCAGCGTTTGCCAAGTTACTGATCATTTCCCCTAGGGAGGCATTTTTGCCGCCGACGATGTTAACATCGTGCATCCCCAATTGGTCGAACCAAAGAATGTAATCTGCCATTGCGCGATCTCCGTCAGTCGAAGTTGGAAGTGTGGATCGTTATATTTCGGTTGGTATAGCTTGAACTGTTATTGTTTCATAGGGGGCGGGGGATAAAAAGAGCGGCGTTCTTCACGAACGCCGCAAGCACCACAGTTAGCATAGATAAGCACCCGTAATGAGTGCTTAACTGCGGCGTAAGATACAGAAAATAATGCATTGCAAAAAATCAATTGTTTCAATTATTACTATTGTATTGCACAATAATGACATAATAGAGGAGGATAAATAACGTTGGCAATGCACTATTACAAGCAAACGCGCTACAAATTACTGCGGACTTTTTGCGTGGTGGCGCAAAAGGAAAATATCACCCATGCGGCGGATCAGTTGCATATCAGTCAGCCCACGGTTTCATTGCAAATTCAAGCGCTTGAGCGTGAAATGGGCGAGAAGTTGCTGGAGCGGCGTGGGCCTAGTGTACGTTTAACCCCAGAAGGTCGCATTCTCTACCAATTGGTGCAGCCGATTGCAGCGGGGATCGATTCCCTCAAAGAAACCTTTGCGGCGAGTTTGGGCAAGATGGAGCAGGGGGAGCTAAACATTGCGGCGGGTCAATCCACGGCTTTGTATGTATTGCCGAAATATTTGGAGCGCTTTTGTGCGGCTTACCCCGGTATTCGCATCAACTTGCATAATGTCGAAGGCCAGAGTGGCATGAAAAAACTGCTGGAAGATCAGGTGGATTTGGCTGTCGGGCCTTTATTGCAAATTCCTGAGACGATTGTGTATAAGCCGTTTGCTGCGTTTGGCTCGATCCTGATTACCCCGGAACATCATCCTTTGGCTGAGTTAAAGCGTAAGGTGACGCTGGATGATATTAGCCCTTATGGTTTGATTTTGCCACCGCGCAATATGAGTACTTGGCGGATGGTGGATACGGTCTTTCGCCAACATGAAGTGCCGTATTCAGTAGCAATGGAAGCGGGTGGCTGGGAAATCGTTAAACGCTACGTGGAAATGGGCTTGGGTATTTCGATCGTGACCGAAGTGTGTTTAACGGGCAATGAGAAAATTGTAGCGATTCCCCTTAGTGATTATTTTCCTTCGCGTAGTTATGGTTTGATTGTGCGACGGGGTAAGTTTTTTACCCCGCAGGCCAAGCGTTTCATCGAAATGTTCGACGAAAACTTCTTTATGGAAGAGTTGTGATAGCACTTAGCCGCTAACCAGCATGGTCATGGCTTCCATTTGTTCATCGTTCACGATATTCCGGTAGGTTTTTTGATACTGTTCGGTAATGCGCTGAATATTGTAGGTATGTTGAATGCGTTGTATGGCGCGTGAGCCTACCTCCTGCCGCCATGCTTGCCCGGCATTCATCCATTCCAGCCAGGCAAAGGCGAGTGCTGAGGGAGTGGTTTCCTGTACCGGTAAACATTGCCCGGTGTTGCCCATGATTTTGGCTACATCACTGACATCGGTGGCGACGCAGGGGATGCCGCACGCCATCGCTTCGGCAACACTTTCGGGGAAACCTTCGCCATAGTTGGAGGTTAGGGTGTAGAGATCCAGCGCATTCATGAGGTGGGGAATATCTTTACGCCCGCCTAGCAGGTGCAGGTTTTGTTGAGCCGGTATTTTATCCAGTACATACTGCAATTTAGGGTTATTTGCCGTTACCCCGCGTCCCGTCAATATAAAGTGAACGTTTGCTTGGTGTTGTAACAATAAGCGAGCTGCTTCCAGAAATAAGGCATGATTTTTCACCGGATGGTAATGCGCAAATAAACCAATGACGAAAGCATCCTCAGGAATCCCCAAACTGTGGCGCATACCGTTGCGCTGATAAGGGTTGGGTGAAAACAGTTGGGTATCAATACCATTAGGAATGACCAAATTGCGTTGGTTATCGTAACCAATCGCGGTGTGTTGGTCGGCACTCAGGTAGGTGTTGTAAATAATATGTTCAGGGCTGGCAGAGCGTTTGGCAGCGAGTTCGATGACCCAGCGGGTGGTACGTGCTTCTTTATTGAGAGCGGGCAAGGCGTGGTGAATGTTCCATAGCACGGGGTAACGGTTGCCAAGGGATAAGTTTGCCAGTGATGCGGCGAGATTGCCTTGGTACATCCAGCCTTGGATGATGTCGGGTTCAAGCGTGCGTAATAAGCGTGTCAGTTTGAAAATTTGCCAGCCTGCGGTGATATTGTTGTGCAGATCCAATGAAAAAACATCAATGCCATGCGCCCGGATACGATTGCTGAGTTCGGCTTCACCATCGAGTGAAATGACGACTGGCTCAAAGCGGGTACGGTCGGTATGTGCCATGAGTTTGTATAACATCATGGATGCGCCATCCGTATTTTCAGTGCTTAAACGGGCAATGATGTGGATAACCCGGATTTTTTGTGTGCTGTATGTCATTAGGCAAACTCTCCCTCATGTGTATGGGCTTAATCCTGTTACAGATTGGCGTAGGCAGGAAGGTTGCGCTGGATAGAGAAGGGTATTTGCCAGATAACTGTATGAATAGAGACTGGTGATGTCGCTTACTTGATATATGTCAATACGTATGGCGTCTGTTAATTTTTGGTCAGGTCGTGGTGGCATAATATTGACTTTAATCAAGCATGAGCCTGCCTTTCTGGTAGATGCTTCGGATACCGGAGGTGTGTGATTTCACACAGTAGTTTGTGTGTAATTAATCACTTCCGCGAGGTGTTCAACTCTTTCGGAGGATCTTATGCAAAACCAGCAGACCTACAATTACAAGGTCGTGCGGCAGTTTGCCATTATGACGGTGATCTGGGGGATCGTCGGCATGTTGGTAGGCGTGCTCATTGCCGCGCAATTACGTTGGCCGGAACTGAATTTTGATGTTTCGTGGCTCACGTACAGCCGTTTACGTCCGCTGCATACCAATGCAGTCATCTTTGCTTTCGGGGGTTCTGCCCTGTTTGCGACCTCGCTGTATGTGGTACAGCGTACTTGTCATACCCGGCTGCTGTCTGATGGTTTGGCATCTTTTGTGTTCTGGGGTTGGCAATTGGTTATCCTGCTGGCGGCGATTACCTTGCCGTTGGGTATCACGTCTTCCAAAGAATACGCGGAACTGGAATGGCCGATTGACTTGCTGATTACGGTGGTGTGGGTTGCCTATGCCATCCTGTTCTTCGGTACGATCATGAAGCGCAAAACGCCGCACATCTATGTGGCAAACTGGTTCTACGGCGCATTCATCCTGACTGTTGCTCTGCTGCATGTGGTGAATAGTGCTGCGCTGCCAACGGCGTTGTTTGGTGCGGGTGACATGATGAAGTCTTACTCTGCTTATCCCGGTGCAATTGATGCAATGGTGCAGTGGTGGTACGGGCATAATGCGGTCGGTTTCTTCCTGACAGCAGGCTTCTTGGGGATGATGTATTACTTCGTTCCAAAGCAGGCTAACCGTCCGGTTTACTCTTACCGTTTGTCTGTCGTGCATTTCTGGGCGTTGATTTCCACCTATATGTGGGCAGGCCCGCACCATTTGCATTACACCGCGCTGCCTGACTGGACTCAGACTTTAGGTATGGTGTTCTCGCTGATCCTGCTGGCGCCAAGCTGGGGTGGGATGATCAACGGTATCATGACGCTTTCCGGTGCTTGGCATAAATTGCGTACTGACCCGATCCTGCGTTTCATGGTGGTTTCCCTGTCATTCTACGGGATGTCGACCTTTGAAGGACCGATGATGGCGATCAAGACCGTTAACGAACTTTCCCACTACACTGACTGGACGGTTGGTCACGTGCACTCCGGCGCATTGGGCTGGGTGGCGATGATTTCCATTGGTGCGATTTACGCGTTAGTGCCGAAATTGTTCGGGCGTGAGGGTATGCACAGCATTAAATTGATCGAAATTCATTTCTGGGTGATGACAGTTGGCGTGGTGTTGTATATCGCTTCCATGTGGATTTCCGGGGTGATGCAAGGCTTGATGTGGCGGGCGGTGAATGCCGACGGTACGTTGACTTATAGCTTTGTGCAGTCTGTTGAAGCCACGTATCCGTATTATACCGTGCGTTTGCTGGGTGGCATTATGGTGCTGAGCGGCATGTTTATTATGGCGTATAACGTGTGGAAAACCGTCACCGGTAGCAGCAAGGCTGCTGATGATGCCATTCCCGCCGCAGCACATTAAGGAGGTCAGCCATGAGTAGCAATACAGGCCATGCAGTCGTTGAGAAAAACGTCGGTTTGATGGCTATTTTGATTTTGATCGTGGTGAGCTTTGGGGGCTTGGCGCAAATCGTGCCACTGTTCTTTGTCAAAGATACCACCGAGCCAGTAGCAGGGTTGAAACCGTATACCGCGTTACAGCTTGAAGGACGTGATGTGTATATCCGTGAAGGTTGTTACAACTGCCATTCACAGATGATCCGTCCGTTTCGGGCGGAAACTGAGCGTTACGGGCATTACTCGGTTGCGGGTGAATTTGTCTACGACCATCCGTTCCAGTGGGGTTCCAAGCGTACTGGCCCTGATTTGGCACGGGTTGGTGGGCGTTACAGCAATGACTGGCATCGGGTTCACCTGATTAACCCACGTGACGTGGTGCCGGAATCCAATATGCCGGGTTATCCTTGGTTGGCTGAAGCTGTGCTGGATGGCGGTGATACGGCTGCCAAGATGAAAACCATGCAGGCATTGGGCGTTCCTTATACCGATGAGGAAATCGCCAAGGGTGCAGACGAAGTGAAGGGCAAAACCGAAATGGATGCGCTTATTGCTTACCTGCAAAACTTGGGTACGGCTATCAAAATCCAACGGTGAGCAAGATGGAATACAGTGATTTCCGAGGTATTTCGACGTTACTGGTGATGATCGCTTTCTTCGCGGTCGTGTGGTGGGCTTACAGCAAGCGGCGTCAACAGCGTTTCGACAGTGCTGCAAACTCCATTTTCGACGAGCAAGAGGAGAAAATGCACAGTGCGTCAGTTAAGGAGGTAGACAAATGAGTGGTTTCTGGAGTGGTTGGATTATCCTGATCACATTGGGCAATATTTTTGCCTGTTACTGGCTGATTCGCTGGACAACGAAAACCCGTCCGGGTGAAGCAGCAGAGGGTGACGTGACAGGCCATCAATGGGATGGTCTGGAAGAGTACAATAACCCGATGCCGCGTTGGTGGCTGTGGTTGTTTTACATCACCATTATCTTTGGGCTGGTTTATCTGGCACTGTTCCCCGGTTTGGGTTCCTTCAAAGGCTTGTTGAACTGGTCTTCACAGGGCAGTCAATACGGCGCTGAAATGGATCAGGCTGCGGCTACTTATGATCCGGTTTTCAAGAAATTCGCAGCATTACCCATCGCGGATGTGGCGAAAGACGAGGAAGCCCAAGGCATGGGGCTGCGTATGTTCCTGAGCTACTGCGCTCAATGCCACGGGTCGGATGCTGAGGGCGCCAAGGGTTTCCCTAACCTCGCGGATGCGGATTGGCTGTACGGTGGTTCACCGGAGCAGATCAAGCAATCTATTCTTGCAGGGCGTAATGGCGTGATGCCACCGCACAAGGATCGGGTGGATGAAGCCGGTATTGATGCACTAGCCAATTACGTCATGAGCCTGAGCGGTCGTGAAGCCGATGCTGCGAAAGTAGCACAAGGTCAGCAATTGTACACCGCGAACGGCTGTCTGGCTTGCCACGGCATGGACGGCAAGGGCAATCAGGCACTGGGTGGCCCGAACCTGACTGACAACATCTGGTTGTACGGCTCTTCGGCTGATGCCATCAAGGAAACCATCGCCAACGGGCGTATGGGGCAGATGCCTGCGCACGCTGACTTCCTTGGGGAAGACAAGGTGCATTTGTTGTCAGCTTATGTGTATGGGTTGTCGCAGAAGTAGGTGAGAACCCCTCACCCCAACCCCTCTCCCTCAAGGGGAGAGGGGTAATCTTTGATAAACGCATTCAGGTCGAAGGGTATTGGTATGTCCAGCGATAACCAAAGTAGCGGGTTCTATAAAGAACACCAGAAAATATACCCACGCCAAACCAAAGGTTTGTTTACCACCTTGCGCAAGATTTCGGTGTGGGGCTTGTTGGGGTTGTTCTATTTGTTGCCTTGGCTGGAATGGAATGATCAGCAACTGGTGTTGTTCGATTTGCCTGCGCGTAAATTCTATTTGTTTGGCATGACCTTTTGGCCGCAGGACTTTTTCTATCTGGCGGTTATCCTGATTCTGGCGGCATTGTTGCTGTTCTTTGTCACTGCGCTGGCGGGACGGGTGTGGTGCGGTTATGCCTGCCCACAAACCGTGTGGAGCGAAGTCTTTATCTGGATTGAGCAATGGGTGGAAGGCGACCGCCCGCAACAAATCAAACTGGATAATGCCCCTTGGAATCGGGTCAAAATCGGCAAGAAAGCGATTAAACATGCACTGTGGTTGTTTTTCTCACTGTGGACAGGTTTTACCTTTGTAGGCTTCTTTGTGCCAGTGGAGGCACTGTGGTTTGAACTCAGCAGCGGCATTATTGGTGGCTGGGCATTGTTCTGGATTCTGTTTTATGGGCTGGCGACTTACGGTAACGCCGGTTTCCTGCGTGAACAAATTTGTCTGTATATGTGCCCGTATGCACGTTTTCAAAGTGCCATGTTTGATAAAGATACCCTGATTGTGTCGTATGACGAGGCACGTGGTGAGCCACGCGGTTCGCGCAAACGTGGCGCAGACAAGCCCAGCGATAAAGGTGATTGCGTGGATTGCACCTTGTGTGTGCAGGTTTGCCCAACGGGGATCGACATCCGCAAGGGTTTGCAATACGAGTGTATCGGTTGCGCAGCGTGCATTGATGCCTGTGACAGTATTATGGATAAGATGGGCTACCCGCGAGGTTTGGTGCGTTATACCACGGAACATGCGTTGCAAGGCGGGAAAACCCAGATTCTGCGTGGGCGCACCTTTATTTATGCCGGTTTGCTGTTGGCGATTACGGCTGCGCTGATGTATTCCGTGATGCAACGTGTGCCGCTGGAAATGGACATTATCCGTGACCGTAACGCGCTGTTTCGTGATACCGGCGATGGCAATATCGAGAATATCTATACCTTAAAAATCATGAACATGGATGAGCGCGAGCATCACTACACCATTAGCGTGGCAGGCATTGAGGGCATCCGGCTGCAAGGTGCAGAAAAGGTGCATCTCGGCTCCGGCAAAGTGGCGGAAGTGCCGGTTAAAGTAGTGGTCAATCCTGACAAAATGAGCAGCCGCAGTCAGGAAGTGATGTTCCATATTGAAGCGCAAGATGATCCAGCCGTGGCACAAACCCAAAAAGCCCGTTTCTTAGGGTCAAACTAGTTAAGAGGTAGAGAGTATGTACGTTGACGTGAAAGATAACACCCCTTGGTACAAGCAACCGTGGCCTTGGTTACTGATGATCATGCCTGCCACTGCGGTGGTGGCGGGGTTGTACACGTACTCGCTGGCGGCTTCCGGTAGCAGTGGCTTGGTGGTGGATGACTACTATAAGGTGGGCAGGGCGATTAACTATTCGCTGGCGAAGGGGCACAAAGCTACCGAGCTGGGTTTGCAAGGCAATATCGCGTTAACAGGGCAGGATGTCACTCTGACGCTGGATAATGCTGTGGTGCAAGATCAGCAGCAATTGGTGCTGAAAGTGTTCCATGCTACGTTTCCCGATCGTGATCAGGAAGTGCTGTTGAGCAAGAGTGCCGCCGGGCAGTGGACAGGGCGTATCCATGCCTTGTCTGCGGGGAAGTGGTATGCGCAGTTGTTGCCGTTGGATGCAAGCTGGCGTTTGGATGGGGTGTTGCCCACCGCTGACATCGCAACCTTAGCGCTGCAACCTGCTCAGTAGACAGTGACATTTACCACCGCATCCCCCACTTGCCTATCACCCAGCTTGCTAAAAAATCAATGGATCAAAGAGGCACGGCTTGCGCCACTGAGGGGGAAGCGCGGGAGATTATGCTAAACTGCCCGTATAGCACCAACAGGCACACGGCATGAACCTAAAAATTCCCTACGGCATCAGCAATTTCAAGGCGGTCATCACCGAGGGTTACATATTCGTCGACAAAACCCCCTACATTGCCCAACTGGAATCAGCGGGCAAATACCATGTGCTGATGCGCCCGCGCCGCTTCGGCAAAAGCCTGTTCGTGTCGATGCTGGAGCATTACTACGACGTGAAACTGGGGGATGAATTTGAGGAATTTTTCGGCAAGCTGCATATCGGGCAGCACCCCACACCGCTGAAAAATGCCTATCAGGTGCTGTTCATGGATTTCAGCGGCATTGATACCGATGCGGGGGCATGATGCCATCTTGCAGCGCTTCACTAACAAGCTGGAAATGCACTTGCAAACCTTCTTGCGCCGTTACGATTACCCTGACAGTTACCATACTGCCATCCGCGAAAAGCCCTCACCCGCCGACAAAATGCAGCAGTTTGTGGAGTTGCTGGGGCAGCAACCCTTCCTGTTGCTGATTGACGAATACGACCATTTTGCCAATACCATCCTTGCCACCGACCTGCAATTGTTCCAGCGCATCATGGGCAAGGGGGGCTTTGTGCGCAGTTTCTATGAGGTGTTGAAAACCGCCACCCAGCGCGGGACACTGGATCGCTTGTTCATCACGGGCGTGACCCCGCTGATCCTCGACAGCCTCACCAGCGGTTTCAACATGGCTAAAAACCTCTCGCTGCACGCTGATTTTAATGCGGCAATGGGTTTCACGGCTATCGAAACCCAAGCCCTGCTGCAACCGCTGGCGGCACAGTGCAAGCTGGACAGTGGGCAACTGATGCAGGATGTGACCGGCTGGTATAACGGCTACCGCTTCCACCCCGCATCCGTTGAAACGGTGTTCAATTCGGACATGGTGCTTTACTTCGTGACAGAGTTTGATAGCCACCGCTGCGCCTATCCCGAACGGATGCTGGATGAAAACATCGCCTCGGATTACCGCAAGATCATGGCGTTGTTCCAGATCGGTGATGCCGCGACCAATTACCAGGTGCTGGACGACCTTATTAACCAAGGGGAAGTGCTAGCGATCCAGCAACGCAAGTTCGAGATCGACAAGCATTTTGACCGCCACGATTTCATCAGTCTGCTGGCGTATATGGGGTTTGTCACCATTAGCGGCAAAACCATGACGCAAACGCGCTTCGCCATTCCCAACCAGGTCATCCGCGAGTTGTATTTCCAATATTTCAAGGTGGAACTGGAAGAACGCAGCCAGTTCAAACTGCCCGACCAGACGCTGGCGGCAGCGATTGAAGTGCTGGCACTGCAAGGCGAATTGCAGCCTTTGGCAGAGGAGATGGCGAAGGTGTTGCAAGGGCTTTCCAACCGTGACCTGATCAAGTTGGATGAAAAGCACATCAAGACATTATTACTAACCTTGCTGTACCAGTTCCCGGTCTACTTCATCCAGAGCGAGCGGGAAATCGACAAGAAATACCCCGACGTGCTGTTGGTGGAGCGTAGCCCGTTCGCGGTCAACCACCAGCATTTGATCGAACTCAAATACGCCAAAAAGGGCGCTGGCGAAGCGGGTTGGGCAGCGAAAAAGCAGGAAGGTATCCAGCAAGTACAAGGCTACCTGCAATTACCCGCCGTCGCCGCCCTGCCCAAGCTCCGTGCTTGGCTGATGCTGACCGATGCCGAACGCGTAGAAGTGCTGGAACTTTAGTGTCGGAGTTTCTTTATTCTGCCGTTACTGCCATTGCGATAAAAAAGACTCTCCCGAAGGAGAGCCTAAGTGCTTTAGGGTATGTAGAGCGTTGAAGGCTGCTGATTCGGAGGAGGTAACGAACATCGACCTCAGTAACCTTCGAGAGTCATTACACCTGTTTTTTATAGGGTTTACAATCTGTCGACTTCCGGTTTCTTGATACAAGTCAATTAAGTTTAATGTTTTGTTTCAAGTGCTTGTCAGGGTAGGGCAGATACAGCGATTATGTACGCTGCTTGGCCTTGGGTTAGAATAATGAGGTTGGTATGAGTGCAATTCAATTTGATGCAGATTTGATACGTCGCTATGACACGGCGGGGCCGCGTTATACGTCTTATCCGACGGCGGTTGCATTCGGGTCTTTTACCGAAGATGAGTACAAGGCACACGCCTACATGAGCAACGAAGACCCCATTCCGTTGCCGTTATCTTTGTATTTTCATGTGCCGTTTTGTGACACCGTGTGTTTCTATTGTGCCTGCAATAAGATTGTGACCAAAGATCACTCCAAGGCGGAGACTTACTTGCAATACCTGTTCCGTGAAATCAAGATGCAAGCCAAGCTGTATGACCGTGACCGTATGGTGGAGCAGTTGCATTGGGGTGGCGGCACACCAACGTTCCTTAATCACGATGAAATGCGGGCGTTGATGGATAAAACCCGCGAATATTTTTCCCTGCATATTACCGATGAAGGTGATTATTCCATCGAAATTGATCCGCGCTCGGTGACGCCGGAAACCATTGGCGTATTGCGCGAAATCGGTTTCAACCGTTTCAGTCTTGGTGTGCAGGATGTGGATGAGCGGGTACAGATTGCGGTCAACCGCATCCAGCCGATTACGCAAACCCTGTCGATTATCGAGGCTTGTCGAGCACAGGGGGCAAAGTCGATTAGTGTGGATCTGATTTACGGCTTGCCATTCCAAACGATGGAAAGTTTCCGTCAGACCTTGGATACCATCATTGAGATGTCGCCGGATCGCGTGTCGGTGTTCAATTACGCACACATGCCGAATTTGTTTAAACCGCAACGGCGCATCAATGAGGCAGATTTGCCTTCACCTGAAACCAAGTTACAAATCATGCAGCTTGCGGTGGAGCATTTGACCGCTGCGGGTTATGAATACATTGGGATGGATCATTTCGCGAAGCCGGATGATGAATTGGCAATTGCCCAACGTAACGGGACTTTGCATCGCAATTTCCAAGGGTATACCACTCATGCCGATTGCGATTTGGTGGCGATGGGGGTAAGTTCGATCAGTAGTGTGGCGGAATGTTATAGCCAGAATGCGAAAACGCTGGATGAGTATTACGCGGCACTTGATGCGGGGCATTTGCCGGTGATTAAGGGGCTGACTTTGGATGATGATGATGTACTGCGGCGCTACATCATTCAGCAATTGGCTTGCCACTTTACGTTGGATTTTACGCAGGTTGAACGTTTATTTAATCTGGAATTTGCAGACTATTTCAGCTGCGAGTTGGAACTGCTGCAAACCATGACGGCTGATGACCTGTTGCGGTTTACCGGGGTGGGTTTGGATGTCACGCCACGCGGGCGCTTTTTGATCCGCAATATCTGCATGGTGTTTGATGTCAGCCTGCGCAAACAGGGTGTGCAACAGCGTTTTTCACGGGTGATTTAGTATCCGTCTGCTTTTTTAATCGTCTACAGCACGTCACTGGCAGGGCGGCAGGTGTGGTGCGCCAGTTGTTTCAGGCGGTTCATGTTTTCGATTTTGACGAGCCGGTGCTGTACGGAGATGATATTTTCTTCCTGCAAGCGCGAAAACATGCGGCTGAGGGTTTCAACCGCCATGCCGAGGTAATTGGCAAGGTCATGACGAGCCATCGGCAGGTTGAATTCATTGCTGGAAAAGCCGCGCTCTTTATTGCGCTCCGACAAGCTGGAAAGGAAGGTGGCAAGGCGTTCTTCGGTGCGCATTTGCCCCAATGTCAGCAGTAGCATCTGTTCGCGCTCCAGTTCTGTACCGATTTGGCGCATCATTTGCCCGCGCATAATGGGCAATTTGCCGCATAATTCCTGAAAATTATTCATGCTGAGTTCGCAAACCATCGTGTCATCGAGTGCTTGGGCATCACAGGTGTGGCGGTCACGGGCAAACGCATCGAACCCCAATAAGTCACCGGGCAGGTAGAAACCAAGGATTTGTTCTTCGCCATCGGGGGTGGATAACGAGGTTTTGATGGCTCCGGCTTTGACGGCGTAAATGGATTGCTGCTGGTCATCGCGGTGGAACAAGTAGTCTTTTTTCTTGATTTTGATGGTTTTGTTGATGGAGTTTTCCAAGAACTCCAACTCGTCACGGTTCAGACCACGGGGTAGGCAGAGTTCACTCAAACTGCAATTATGGCAAGCAACCGCTGATTTTTTGGCACTGTGTAAAGCAACTGTCTTCATGCGTCATCCCAAGCTGTGATGATGTTCTAAGGATTGTTTGGTTTTGGTGCGATGGCCGCTCCTGCCATCTAAGTTGATGTTTTTTGACGTAAATCAAAACAATGCAAGCGTATTCGCCTAGACTTGGGATTGTACACGTTTATTAGCATTAGTGTAGGAGAATAGGTTGCCATGTTTGAGTTATTATTTGGAAGTTGGATGGGTATCTTAAGTATGTTAGTCATTCTGTTTGTGTTGGGAATGATGGGTTACTTTGCATGGGTTTTTGTTAAAAAGTCGGGTGAATAGGTTGTGGTAACATAAACGCATTCCACTGTGGCACAATGCTGGCTACTATGCACCGATAAGTAGCTAAACGGAAGTATTCAGTGGAAGAGCAACAACTAAACGCCAAAGCACCACCCAGTAAGGGTATTTATTTACTGCCCAATTTGTTAACCACTGGCGCAATGTTCGGTGGTTTCTATGCGGTTGTCGCCGCCATGCAGGGTAAGTTCGAGGCTGCCGCTATCGCGGTATTCATCGCCATGATTTTGGATGGTTTGGATGGGCGTGTTGCCCGTATGACCAATACTCAGACAGAATTCGGGGCGCAATATGACAGTCTAGCGGATTTGATTTCCTTCGGGGTCGCACCGGGTTTGGTGATGTATCAATGGGCATTGGTGCATTTGCAAACCTCCGGTGATGCGTGGGGGAAAGCAGGGTGGTTAGCTGCTTTCATTTACGTGGCTTGCGCGGCGTTGCGGTTGGCGCGGTTTAATACGCAAATCGGTAAAGTCGACAAGCGTTTCTTTGTGGGTTTGCCAAGCCCGGCTGCTGCTGCGGTGATGGTGGGGATGGTGTGGGTGTTCCATGACCTTGATGTGATGGGGCGCAATGTGCAAATTCCGGCATTGTTGCTGACCTTGGCAGTGGGGCTACTGATGGTGAGCAATATCAGTTTTTACAGTTTCAAAGATTTTGATCTGCGTAATCGTGTGCCATTCGTGGTGGTGTTGGTGGTAGTGCTGGTGTTGGCGTTGACGACGATCGACCCGCCTAAAGTGTTGTTTGGAGTGTTTTTATTGTATGCGTTGTCAGGGCCGTTGTTTTGGGTGTGGCGGCGCTGGCGGAAGTTTCAGCGCCGTAAGAAAGGCGTCGACGCTTGAAGTGGAGTAAATTCCTACGCCCAGCGGCGCAACACGCGCTATCATTACCCCACTTTGAGAATTGATACAGCGGTTGCCAGCCCACACCCAGCGCAGCCGTGTTTTAGGAGCAGGAACATGTCTAAAGACCGTTTGATTATTTTTGATACCACCTTGCGTGACGGCGAGCAAAGCCCCGGCGCATCCATGACGCAAGAAGAAAAAATCCGCATTGCCCTGATGCTGGAAAAAATGCGCGTGGATGTGATCGAAGGCGGTTTCCCGATTGCCAGCCCTGGTGATTTCGAGGCGGTGAAAGCGATTGCCAGCCTCGTTAAAGACAGCACCATTTGCGGTCTAGCGCGTGCCTTGGAAAAGGATATTGACCGCGCTGCGGAAGCGATTAAGCCCGCGAATTCCGGGCGTATTCACACCTTTATTGCCACCTCGCCCATCCACATGCAAAACAAGCTGCGCATGACCCCTGATCAAGTGGTTGAGCAGGCGGTGTTTGCGGTGAAACGCGCGCGGAATTACACCGATGACGTGGAATTTTCGTGTGAAGATGCTGGGCGTTCCGAGTTCGATTTCCTGTGTCGCGTGATTGAAGCAGCGATTGATGCGGGAGCGCGTACCATCAATATTCCCGACACGGTGGGCTATCAGATTCCCTCGGTGTTTGGCGATATGGTCGGGCGTTTGATTACGCATATTCCGAATGCCGACAAAGCGATTTTCTCGGTGCATTGCCACAATGACCTTGGTTTGGCGGTGGGCAATTCCTTGGCGGCAGTGATGCAAGGCGCACGTCAGGTGGAATGCACTATCAACGGGTTAGGCGAACGTGCCGGTAACGCTTCTTTGGAGGAAGTGGTGATGGCGATTCGGGTACGCCCCGATGTATTCCCCGTTGAAACCCGCATTGATACCACCCACATTGTGCCAACTTCGCGCTTGGTTTCGAGCGTCACGGGTTTTCCGGTACAGCCGAACAAAGCCATTGTGGGCGCGAATGCGTTTGCGCACGAATCCGGCATTCACCAAGACGGCGTACTAAAACATCGCGAAACCTACGAAATCATGCGGGCGCAAGACGTCGGTTGGTCAGACAATAAAATCGTGTTGGGCAAGCATTCCGGGCGCAATGCGTTCAAAACCCGCTTGCAGGAACTCAATATCGAGCTGAAGTCTGAAGAAGAACTCAATAGCGCTTTCTCGCGCTTTAAAGATTTGGCTGACCGCAAACACGATATCTTCGACGAAGACATCATGGTGTTGATGATGGATGCGCGTTCTGCGCAAGAAGATCTGGTGTATGAACTGATTTCGCTGAATGTCTGTTCCACTACCGGCGAAGCACCAAACGCCAGTGTCACCTTAAAAACTCACGGCAAAGAACAGAATGCTAGGGCTATCGGTGGTGGTCCGGTTGATGCGGTCTACAAAGCCATCGAAAGCATTGTCGGGGAAACCGCCACACTGGCGCTGTATTCCGTCAATAACATTACCAGCGGCACGGATGCGCAAGGCGAAGTCACGGTACGCTTGGATAAGGGCGGGCGCATTATCCACGGTCACGGCGCGGATACCGACATCGTAATCGCTTCCGCCAAAGCCTATGTGGATGCTTGGAACAAACTCGCCAGCCAAGCGCTGCGCGAACACCCCCAGCATCATCAGGGAGTGTAAACGCGGGTGGATTTGCAGGTACGCAATCGCTACATGCAGGCAATGGGGATTCCGGTGTGGATGCCGAAAGGGATCTCTGGCGTTGCCGAAGAAACCTCACCCCCTAGCCCCCTCTCCTTGACAGGAGAGGGGGGACAAGAGCA
>CAYNNA010000013.1:0-7933 GCA_964398375.1 uncultured Thiothrix sp. | reverse complement strand
CCCCCTCTCCTGTCAAGGAGAGGGGGGCGGGGGGTGAGGTTCCTTCAGTGGCGGGGTATTCCTGGGAAGAACTCCGCACCGCTGTCGCATCTTGCACCCGTTGCGCCATCAGCAAAACCCGCACCCAAACAGTATTTGGCACAGGCAATCAACAAGCGGCGTGGATGGTCATCGGCGAAGCTCCCGGTGCGGAAGAAGACCGTCAAGGCGAACCGTTTGTGGGCAAAGCCGGTCAATTGCTCAACAATATGTTGCTGGCGATTGGAATGCAGCGTGAAACCATTTATATCGCCAATGTGCTTAAATGCCGCCCGCCGAATAACCGCGACCCACAAGTCGACGAAGCTGCCAATTGTCGGGGCTATTTGGAACGCCAAATTGCGCTAGTGAACCCTGCTTTGATTCTGGTGGTCGGGCGTATTGCTGCGCAAAACTTGTTACAAACCACCGCACCTTTGGCACGTTTGCGTGGGCAAGAACACCGAGCGCCGGTTAGCGGTACGCCGGTCGTGGTGACGTATCACCCAGCGTATTTATTGCGCCAACCCTCTGACAAGCGTAAAGCCTGGCAGGATTTACTGTTTGCCCACGAGGTTTTTACCCGTCATGCCCAGCCCCATTGAGTCCGATTTTTTGCCACTACGCCCCATGACCTTGAACGATTTGGATGTGGTTATGGCGCTGGAGTTGCGGGCGTATCCCTTCCCCTGGACACGCGCTATTTTTAGCGATTGCTTAAAGCATGGCTATTCCGGCTGGTTGTACGAGCAAGATGGGCAGTTACACGGTTATGCCATGCTGATGTTTGTGTTGGATGAAATGCATTTGTTGAATATTTGCATTGCGCCTGAGCGTCAAGGGCAAGGCTTGGGGAGCCGTCTTTTGAAAACGTTGGAACACATTGGGCGCACAGCCCATGCGGAAATCTGTTTTTTGGAAGTGCGCCAGTCAAATTTTGCAGCGATTCGCTTGTATTTGAACGCGGGTTTTAATGAGATCGGCTTACGAAAAGGTTATTACCAAACCGAGTTTGGGCGTGAAGATGGCATGGTCATGGCAAAAACGCTGTTCTAATGTGTTGTAAAAAAGTTGCGGATAGGGTAGGTATTGCCGCTTTGTAGTAGTATTATTGCCACTTTTGTGGCAGGAGCTTGAGTGAACGTGTGGGTAAAACGGAATTTTAAGGGTCAGTGGCAATGCTGAATCCAGACGACGCGGTGCACGTGCCACTGGCTGTGCATCATATTCCCGCTGATAAAGTGTGCGGGCGTGCCAAAGATGTGATTCGGCGTTTGCAAAAAGCGGGTTACGAAGCCTATTTAGTGGGCGGTTGCGTCCGCGATTTATTACTGGGTTTAGTCCCTAAAGATTTTGATATTGCGACCAGTGCGCACCCTGAAGAGATTCGGCGTTTATTCAATTCCTGCCGTTTGATTGGGCGACGCTTCCGCTTAGCACACATTTATTATGGGCGCGATTATCTGGAGGTGGCGACGTTCCGTGCCCCTCATGATGACAGTGAGGATGGCGGCAAGGTCAATGATGCCGGGCGCATTATTCACGATAATGTTTATGGCACCTTGGAAGAAGATGTGTGGCGGCGTGATTTCACCATCAATGCTTTGTTTTACGACCCGATTGCTGATGAGTTGCTGGATTTTGTCGGCGGCTTGGATGATTTGCGTAATGGCAAAATCCGGTTGTTGGGCGACCCCGAACAGCGTTTTCGTGAAGACCCAGTGCGTTTGTTGCGGGCCATCCGCTTTGCGGCAAAATTGGGTTTTGAGATTGAAGCGGCGACCTTGGCGTGTGTACGCCCAATGGGTATTTTGTTGGAAGGCGTGTCGTCTGCCCGCTTATTCGATGAAATCATTAAAATGCTCCACAGTGGCTGTGGTTTGAAGACGTTCCAGTTATTGCGCGAATACGCTCTATTGGAATACTTATTGCCGCTGACTTACGAAAGCCTTGAAGACGATGACACCGGCAATTTCGAGCGCATGATTAATTTGTCGCTACAGAATACCGATCAACGTTTGGCAGAAGGCAAGTCGGTGATGCCCGCATTCTTGTACGCGGTATTGTTGTGGCATGAAGTTTCCGTGGTCGCTGAAGAGTTGCAGGCGCGTGGAATGCCGGAACTTCAGGCAATGACGCAGGCGTCCGGCGATGCCTTGCACGATCAGGTGGATTTTACCGCCGTGCCGCGCCGTTACAGCAATATTACCCGCGAAATTTGGTTGTTGCAGTCGCGTTTTCGTTACCGTGATAGTCGCCGTGCGGCGACATTGCTTAGCAATCCGCGTTTCCGAGCCGCGTATGATTTTCTGTGCTTACGCGCCGAATCCGGTGAGCCGGTGAAGGAGGATGCGCAATGGTGGACAGCGTTCCAGACCGCTACGCACGAAGAGCGCGAAGCCATGTGCAAAGGTGCAGCTATTAAAGGCAGTTTGCGCCGCCGTAAAAAACGCCGTAAACCGACCACAGCCAGTAAATCCGCTTCACCCGCTTCATGATGCCCGTGCTTTGCTACATTGGTTTGGGCAGCAATCTGGGTAATCCGGTGGCGAATGTGCACTCGGCACTGAAGCAATTAGCGGGTGCAGAAGGCGTGGCATTGCGCGGTGTGTCACGCTTTTACGCCAGCAAACCAATGGGGCCGCCAGATCAGCCGGATTACGTGAATGCGGTGGCAAGTGTCGTGACACCGCTTTCCGCCCACGCTTTATTGCAAACCTTATTCGCGGTGGAACGGGCGCATGGGCGGGTACGGGATGCAGCCTTGCGTTGGGGGCCGCGTACCCTTGACCTCGATTTATTGCTGTATGGCGATGCCGTCATTGACACGCCTGATTTGTGTGTTCCTCACCCCGGTATTGGTGAACGCTCGTTTGTGGTGTTGCCGTTGCTGGATATTGCGCCGCATCGGGTGTTACCGGATGGGCGCAGTCTGTCTGCTTGCCGTGCGGCGTTGGCGTGTGATGATCTTTATCCGCTCACGCTCGGTTGAACGGCTTCGTTAAACGCCGCTTTCCCTTTGCTCAGTTTAAACCACACCGTATACAGTGCTGGTAAAAACAGCAGCGTTAATACTGTCGCCACCAATAATCCGCCCATAATCGCAATTGCCATCGGCCCAAAGAACACGCTTTCCGACAAGGGAATCATTGCCAAAATCGCTGCCAAGGCGGTCAGCATAATGGGGCGGAAACGGCGCACGGCTGCTTCAATCACGGCTTCACGTGGCGCAAAACCAGCGTCGATATTGCGCTCGATTTGATCCACCAAAATCACCGAGTTGCGCATAATCATGCCGGAAAGCGCAATCGTCCCCAACATGGCAACAAACCCGAACGGGCGATCAAACAGCAGTAAAAACAACGCAACCCCAATCAAGCCAAACGGTGCTGTCAACACCACCATAATGACACGCTGGAAACTTTGTAATTGAATCATTAGCAGCGTTAACACCACCACAATGAACAGCGGGAAACCCGCGCCGATGGATTCATTGCCTTTAGCACTTTCTTCCACCGCGCCGCCGATTTCGAGCTTGTAGCCCAGTGGCAAGTTGGCACGAATTTCACCCAAACGCGCTTCAATTTCCGTTGTCACTGTCGGCGCTTGAATTTTGCTGTAAATATCACCGCGTACTGTGATGGTACGGGTGCGGTTGCGATGCCAGAGAATGCCGTCTTCCTGCACGTAGTCGATGGTTGCCAGTTGTGACAGCGGAACGGTGTTGCCGGTGTTAGTCGGTACATTCAACCCCGCAAGGCGTGATAGCAAATCGCGTTCGCCTTCTGTTCCGCGCAACAGAATCGGGATGGTTTGATCTTGTTCACGGAATTCGCCAATCGGTGTGCCGCTCAAAGTGCTTTGCAGCAATTGCGCGAGTGCGGATTGCGTTACCCCAAGGCTGATGGCTTTGGCGGTATCGAGTTTCAGGCGAATCGCTTTGCTGCGTTCGTTCCAGTCCAGATGCACATTCACCAAGTGCGGGTTGGCACGCATGACGGTGGCGACTTGTTCGCCGAGTTCGCGCAATTGCCACAAATCGTCACCCGACACGCGGAATTGGACGGGATAGCCAACCGGCGGGCCATTTTCCAGACGAATCACCCGCCCGCGAGCCAAGCCAAAGGTAGGGCTATTGTCCAACAGGTCAATGAGTTTGCTGCGCAAGGCTTCGCGGTCGGCGATACTTTTGGTGGTAATCACGAATTGCGCAAAACTGGCGGCAGGTAATTGCTGATCCAGCGGCAGATAGAAACGTGGCGAGCCATTGCCGACATACGCCGCAAAGTTTTCGATGTGTTCCTGTTGGGTCGTGAGGTATTGCTCCAGTTTGCGGGTTTCGGCTTCGGTGGCTTGCAGCGAAGAACCTTCGGGCAATTTCAAATCCACCACCAATTCCATGCGGGTGGAATCGGGGAAAAACTGCTGCTGCACAAATTGAAACATGAATATTGACCCGGCAAAGGTCGCAACCGTCAGCACAATAACGGTCAATGGATAGGCGACACAAGCTTTGATCAAGCCCCGAAACCAACGATAGAAACGGGTGGCGAGTTTGGATTCATGGTGCTGGTGCTGCTTTTCTGGCAACAACTTATACCCCAAATATGGAATCACGATCACCGCTACAAACCACGAGATCACCAAGGCAATCGTCACCACTTCAAAAATCGAGCGGGTGTATTCCCCCACGGAAGATTGCGCGGTGGCAATCGGCAAGAACCCAGCCGCCGTGACTAACGTCCCCGTCAACATTGGAAACGCGGTGGTGGTGTAGGCGAAGCTGGCGGCTTTGACCCGATCCCAGCCTTCTTCCATTTTCACCAGCATGACTTCGATGGCGATAATCGCATCATCCACCAGCAAACCCAGCGCGAGTACCAGCGACCCCAGTGAAATTTTGTGCAAGCCAATCCCGAATAAGTGCATGACGAAAAACGTGGCTGCCAACACCAACGGAATCGAGAGTGCCACGACTGCCCCTGCCCGCATTCCCAAGCTTAAAAAGCTGACTGCCAGCACGATAATCACCGCTTCCGCCACGACTTTGAGGAATTCATTGATGGAGCGTTTCACCGCCGTGGGTTGGTCGTTGACACGGTGCAATTCCATACCTACCGGCAATTGGCTTTCGATGCGTACCAGCGCCGCATCTAACGATTTGCCCAACGCAATAATGTCGCCGCCTTTGCGCATGGAAATACCGATACCCAAGGCTGCCTGCCCCTGATAGCGAAAGGTGGAATGGGGCGGGTCAGCATAGCCGCGTGTGATTTCGGCGACTTCACGCAAGCGTAGAGTGCGATTGCCAATCGTGATCGGTAAGTTGCGAATGTCTTCAAGGTCGCTGAAGGCTCCAGCCGGGCGCACGTAAATGCGGTCGGTGGCAGTGTTGTAAGCGCCGACAGCAGCGATGGCGTTTTGCGCTTGCAGCACGTCGACCAGTTGTTGCACGCTAAAGCCGAGGTTTGCCAGCTTGCTGTTAGCAAGGGTGATGGTGACGCGCTCTTCTTGTTCGCCGATGCTGAGAATTTTTGCTACGTCTTTGACCAATAGCAGTTCTTTGCGAATGTTATCCGCAGTGTCGCGCAATTGCGCAAAGCTGAAACCGTCGCCGGTCAGGGCAAAAATATTGCCGTAAGTTTCGCCGAATTCGTCGTTGAAAACTGGGCCTACCACGCCTTGTGGCAGGGTATGGCGCATATCATTCACCCGTTTGCGAATGTCGTAAAACATACCGGGCATGGCAGCCGAAGGCGCGTCGTCTTTGGCAATCACGAAGATATTGGTTTCGCCGGGGCGCGAAAAGCTACGCACAATATCGACGTGTGCAGTTTCGAGGATGACTTTTTCGATGCGTTCGGTAACTTGTAACTCGATTTCCTGCGCGGTTGCCCCCGCCCAGTAGGCTTGCACCAGCATGACTTTAAAGGTGAAGGGTGGGTCTTCTGATTGCCCCAGTTTGGTGTAGCCGAAAACACCTAACCCTAAGGTGAGTACCATTAGGTATAAAACGAAGTTGCGGTGGCGTAGCGCCCAAGCCGAGAGGTTGAAACTGCTCATGAGCCTGCCCCGTCGTAAGGAATCGGGTTGATGACTTGCCCAGCACTGAGTTTGTGAACCCCGGCGGCAATCACTGTCGTGCCGACGGGGAGGTCGCTGACGCTAATGCCGTCATGCTGATACGCCAGCACGGTGATGGGGCGTAAGGTGACTTGATTATCCGCCCCGACGACCCACACCGCTGTTTGTTGCGCTTGCTGAAATAAGGCGGAAGCGGGCAGCCAACGGGCGGCTTGCATGGCGCTAATGGGCAGTTTGACATCAGCGGTGACACCTAAACGTAAGTCATCAGGTGGGTTCAGCAGGCTGATTTTGACCAGAAAACTGCGGGTAGCATCAGCGGCGGGGGAAATTTCGCGTACTTTGCCTTGCAAGACCTTATCAGGCTGTGACCACAGCGTAATGTCGGTCAGGGTGTCGATCCGCAAGGTTTGTGCCGTGGTTTCGCCGACACGGATATGGACTTCGCGCTCGCCTGCGTAAGCAATGTGGACAACGGGTGTACCAGCGGCGACAACTTGCCCTGCTTCGGTGTGGACTTGGGTAATAATGCCGTCTTTGTCCGCTAAGAGTTCGGTGTAACCTGCTTGATTGCCGCTGAGTTTGAGTTGGGCTTGAGCGGCGGTGACTCGCGCTTTGGCGGCGTCGTGGGCAGCTTGGGCATTATCCAGCGCGGATTGTCCGATGAACTGTTTGCGGTGCAATTCGCGGATGCGGGTTAATTCGGCTTGCGCATTGGTGAGATCGGCTTCTGCTGCGGCGAGATTGGCGCGGGTGCTGCTGAGATTTAGCGCTACGTCAGATGGGTCGAGACTGGCGAGGACTTGTCCCGCTTTGACGGTATCGCCGGGGTCGACGTGACGTTTAATGACTTTGCCGCCGACACGGAAAGCGAGATCGGCTTCTAGGCGTGCTTGGGTTTCGCCGGAAAAGGTTAGGGTGTTGGCGGTATGCGTGTCAGTGACCGTCCACACTTGGGCGGGGCGAATGACGTTGGCGGTGGTTTCTGGCTCTTTACAGGCACTCACGGTGAGCAGGAGTGCAATGCTTGACCATAATAATGTGGGTTTCATCAAGGAATCTCCGGGGTGAGTGCGCCGCGCCAGAGGGATTTCAGGGCGGCTTCGAGCATTTGTAGGTAATCGTCAGTGCAAGCGCATAAGAGTGAGCGCTCTTTCATCAGTTCTTTGAGCGGGGTAGGGCGCATCAACTGCCATAAACCGAGGAAGAGCGCATAGCTTTGCAGCATCAAGGCTTGGGTTGCCTGCGGGAAATGGTTGCGTAACGCAGCGACCACTTCATCGAGTTGCATGTAGGTGTGTTGTTCAAAGGCGAAAGCAATATCCAAAGGAATTTGCCGTTCCAACAAGCCGTGGCACAGGGTGGCAAGTGGGAGGAAGGCGGGAAAGTCTACCAAAAATTGCCGATTGACGCTGAATAAGTCGTCTAAGGTCATCGGCGTTGCTTGCTGGGCGCGTGCTTTCATGCGGCTGAAAAACGTACTAACGTGCCTCTCATGAATAGCGAGGAATAGCTCTTCTTTGCTGCGGAAATACAGGTAGACTGTGCCTTTGGCAAGCCCGGCGGCTGCGGCGATGTCAGCGACACTGCACAGGCGCTCAGGGTGGGTGAGCCAAAGCTGCTGGGCAGCATCAAGGATGGCTTCGCGGCGCAGTTCCTTGTCTTCGGGGTTGGTGGCGCGGATTTGCATGTAAATGACTGCTGGTCAGTTGTTTGTGAGGATTGTAAATGACCTGTAGTCAGTTGTCGAGTGTGTTGTTTGATTATGCTGCATTGTTGCCAGCGATTCAGAGCATCCTAAAAATCTCGCACCCAGCCCTGTGGTTCATTT
>CAYNNA010000012.1:0-39504 GCA_964398375.1 uncultured Thiothrix sp. | reverse complement strand
GCCGATAGGTCAAAGCTAACCGCTGCAATACGCCGGGTTTTTAGAGGTTCCCTAAAGTAATGCCATGCACTTTGCAACCCTGTTCGGCTGCCATTTCCGCGAAACCGCCCCAACCGCAACCGATTTCCAGCACGGTTTGCCTTGGTTGCACTTGCAGTTCATCCAAAATCCGTTGGTATTTGGCACGTTGCGCTTGTTCCAAGGTTAATTCTGGGGTGGTGTATAACGCCGACGAATACGTCATGGTGCTGTCCAGCCATTCGCGGTAGAAATCATTGCCCATGTCGTAATGGTGGGCAATGTTCTTGCGGCTGTTGCGGACACTGTTACGGCGCAATTGGTGAAACCAGTTGGCGGGTTTGCGTAGCAGCTTGCGACTATCCAAGGTCTTGCCGAATTGTTCCCAGTTGCGTAACAGCAAAGTCAATAAATCCGCTGGGTGTTCGCTTGACCAATCGCCTGCAATATACGCTTCGCCAAATCCCAAATCGCCCTTGGTCAAACATTTCAGCGCAAGGCGCAAGGGGCGGTGAATGTGAATGCTGGCGTGTAATTCATCCGAATGCCCTAATACATAATATTCACCATCCAGATGAATACTGAGTCGCCCATACTTAATTCGGGCCAATGTTGCCAATAACCAACGTTTCAGGGTGGGCAAATGCGCAAAGCTGGGCACTAACGGCGGGTTCAGGGTGGTTTCTAAGGGCATTAGGTTACGGTCTCCGTTGGGGGCGCAGGCTTGCGATAAAACTTGCCGCCTTTT
Source organism: uncultured Thiothrix sp. (assembly GCA_964398375.1). Taxonomy (GTDB): domain Bacteria; phylum Pseudomonadota; class Gammaproteobacteria; order Thiotrichales; family Thiotrichaceae; genus Thiothrix. The sequence goes on along the minus strand of CAYNNA010000012.1, from coordinate 38,738 downwards.
AGCCAGATTTTTAGGGCTTGCCAGTGAATCAAGGTCATGACTTTGAGTGTCATAAACGGGACAAGTGCAAATTGCCGCAGCAAAACCGCTGTGCTAAACGGCTGGCGTTGCCCGCGTTGACTGGCAATCAGCGCCAGATCATCACCTTCGTATTCATGGATCAGAATATTGAGGGTGTTGCCGGGCGGGTGAATAAAAAATTCATACCGCGCTGCCATTCCCATGAATGGCGACACATGAAACACTTTTTGTTTGCTACCGGTGACGATGGCGGCATTAGCGGCTACCGGCAGCAAATAATGGTGGTGTTCACCAAAGGTATTGCGCACTTCGCAAATCACCGCGAGTGTGTTTCCCGACACGTCATGGCAGAACCACAAACTTAACGGATTAAAGCCATAACCTAAGATACGCGGGAAACACAGCAATTGGATGTTGCCAATCGCATGATCAATGCCATTGTCGCGCAACAATGTTTCCGCCCAGCCACGCCATGCGCTGCCATCGCGTGCGCCGTGGTCGCGTTGGTAGAGGCTGAATAGGTTGAAACGGTTGATCGAAAACAGGGGGTTACGCCCGACTTCATCCAGTCGGTCGATGTCCACTAACAAACTAAAAACGCGATAGCTGAAACGGTACGCCACCGGAAAACGCCGACTGTGCATGACTGTTGAGGGGAAGACAGCCGCAGCAGGTTGCGTATTCATGGTGTGACCGCCCCAGCTATCGACAACGGAAGCACAGGCTGAGGAGTCTTCGTTTCCTGTGCTTTGACCCAAACCGGGGTAACGCCGAAATCTGCACAAACCTTCACCGCCGAGGCGATGGCATCTTCGTGGAAGCCGTAGCGGTGGTAACTGCCGCAGAACCACGAACATTGCTGCCCTTGCAGGCTGGCAAGTTGCGGTTGCGCGGCGACGGCGGCTTGGTCGAAGATCGGGTGTTCGTAAGTCATTTCAGCAATGATGTGTTGGTCACGTGGCAACTGATACGGGTTGAGAGTGACGAAATAATCGGTGGTGGTGTCCAGCCCTTGCAGGTTATTCATCCAATAGGTCGCGGTCATTTGTTGGCGAGCATTGGCGTATTCTGGCTGACTGGTGGCGAGGTAATTCCAGGACGACCACACCTTGCGGTTGACGGGCATGAGGTTTGCGTCAGTGTGCAAATAGGTTTGGTTCTTTTCGTAGCGGAAGCAACCGAGGATGCGTTTCTCTTCCGCGCTGGGTTGTGCGAGTAACGCCAATGCCTCATCCGCGTGGCAGGCAAAAATCACTGCATCAAAATCGTGCTTGGTGGTGGCGGTGAACACGCTGGCTTGCGTTGCACTGCGTTCCACGCGGATTGCGCCGGATTGAATTTGAATTTTATTGCCCATTTCGGCGAGAAGTTTGCGCACGTAAAAAGAGCTTCCTCCGCAAACGGTGCGCCATTGGGGACGGTTGTGGAGATCAATTAAACCGTGGTTGGCGAAGAAGCGGAGGAAGCTGAGCGCGGGAAACGTGAGCATGGTGTCAACGGGGCAAGGCCAAATCGCCGCGCCCATTGGCAATAGGTAGTGTTCGCGCATATCGTGGGAAAACTGATGTGCGTCGAGCATTTCACCCAAACTCATGCCAGTGGCAGTACTAGGGTTATCTAACAAGCGGTGCGCGACTTTGTTGAAACGCATGATTTCTTTCAGCAAACGCCAGTGACTCAGGCGGAACAGATTTTTGCGTTGTGCAAACAGGGTGTTGAGGCTAGAACCGGAATATTCCAGTTCGCCTTGATTCAGTGAAAACCCAAACGACATATCGGTGTCACGGGTGGCAATGCCAAGTTGCGCGAATAGCCCAATCAGGTTGGGGTAGTTGCGGTCGTTGTAGACGATAAAGCCAGTATCGACGGGGATCTGGCGGTCGGCTTCGGGTACGTCAATGGTGTGGGTATGCCCACCGATGTAGGCGTTCTTTTCAAACAGGGTGATATTGTACTGGGGGTGCAATAGCCATGCAGAAGCAAGCCCTGTTATACCTGAACCGATAATTGCCACATTTTTCTTGTACATATTCAGCACATCCTTTGTCAAAACCTATACCTTACCTATACGGTGGAGTATGCGTTATGGATGCAGTGAAGTGCGAAAAAACGAAGCTTTTGTGGGGTTATCCAGTTCCAGTGGAAGCAACCTTCCCCCACACCGCAAACACCGGGTCAGATACCGCCGTTTCCCGCCGATGCGCATCATCTGCCGGGCGCGGTAATCCCCGTACCGATTCGGTATGCAAATCACTAAACCGCCCCGTTTTCAGAAAATAATCCAACACCAACCCTTGACGTTCAAACGGGTGCATTTCTGTCCAAAGTGCAATGGCTTTGGGGGGAAACCACCGGGTTGAAAACGTGATAACCACCTTGCCCCCGCTGCGCGTTACCCGTGCTAATTCCTGCATAATCGCTAAAGGCTGGGTTAAATATTCGATGGAAACCGTGCAAATAACCGCATCAAAGCTGTTGTCGGCAAAGGGTAGTTGTGCGTCTTGATTGAGATCATGCACAACATACTGTTGCAAGCGCGGGTTGGCGGCGAGTTCCGCCTGATTCATGCCAAGCCCTGTGACCGCCATGTCTGTCAAGGTGTCAGGCAAGTGTGAAACATGGCTGGTCATGAGATCGAGGATATGCATACCCGGTTGCAACAAACGCCCATACAAGGCGGTGACTTGCGCCAGCGCGGTGCTATCCAAATGCTTGACGAAACGCGGTGCTGCGTAAAACTGCGCATCGTTACGTTCATCCGGGCGGGTGAACGGGTAAGTGGTGTAGTAATCGGTGGGTACACCGGGGTAGGGCGCTTGCATCCCCGCGCCGGTTTCGGTGAGCGTCTTGATAATTTCCGGGGTGATGGGGGCGTGTTCCGCCGCCATGATCTTCAGTGGGTGAGCCGCCAGCGGGTGATTCAGGTCGGCGGTCAAGGTATCCGGTGTGGCGGCGATCAAGCGGAAAGGGCGAAAGTCGCTGCGGCTGCAATCCAGTGCTTCCCACGCATACGCTTGCGGGTAAAAGCGTCCGATGCGGGGTTCAACCGTGAGCTGGCGGTGCTGCGTGATGAATTGTGAACGCGGAAAGGTAATGGGGGCTATCTGGATTGGCGTTACCCTTTCACCGGCTGCAAATCGGGTTGCCGCTACGCCAGTGCCGCTGCTGGCAGACGCTTGGGCAAACCAACAATCGCAGTGTTTGGCAACGCTGCTCTGCCATTCCAGCTTCATCATACCTATCTCCTCAAAAGCTATACAAAAAGCAAACAAGACGATTCCAGTATAGACCTTGCCAGTTATCCAGAAAAATTACCGTTTAACCTGTATTTCGCAGCACCATACCAACGTCAATCGTTAGGCTTTACCGATTAAAAAATGTATTTCAATAAAGGTGATTACGGTGATCAATTGGTTGCATAGCAAACTGCATCGCCCGGAAAAAGGGTGGGATCCGGTTGATCCCGCATGGGCGCAGGAATACGCCGCTGCCGAATGGCAAATGGTCGATCACGCCTTGCTGGATAAGCTCGATGCGCAATTGGGTGGTTTGCAAGGCAAACGCATTCTGGATATGGGCGCGGGGGCGGGGCAATACAGCGTTGCCTTGGCACAGCGGGGGGCGAATGTTACTTGGCACGATATTTCGCATACCTATCAGTGCATTGCGCAAGAAAAAGCGGCGCTTGCTAAGGTGGATTTGCAGTGGTCGTTAGGCTATCTGGAAGATACCCAAGCGCTGGAACCGGCGAGTTTTGATCTGATTTTTAATCGGATTTGCTGGTATTACTGCCAACACGACCAGACATTTGCCCGCCAGCTTTGCGGCTTATTGGCGCCCGGTGGTTTGCTCTACATTCATGCGCCGAATAGCCAGTTTCACGGGGATAAACTCTCGACATCCGCCCGGTTGCGGACTGCGTTGAATGCGCGGCTGGGCATTAAAATCGGTCATCCGATGTTGCCGCCGCGCCGGATTGCCACACTGTTTGCTGACCTGCCGATCAGCAAACTGGAGGCGGATTACCGTGACCCGCGCAATGATGTTATTTGGGTGTGGAAAGCAAGTGACGCGTCACGTACATCATAATCATGGTGGCAAACAACAATAACCCCACGCCAATCGCCAAGGCGTAGTCTTCCCTTTGTAGCAGTAAATACAGCAAGCCGTACAATAGCGTGAGCAGCAAAAACAGTAGGAAAGTTCGCCGTCCGTTACGCAATACCATCCCGGTATACACCGTAATGCAGAGAATGGTGGTGGCTGATGCGGCGATATAGGCGTACAGAAAGCCAATGTGTTCGGCTGCTGCCAGTAAAATTAAGTAAAACAGCGATAACGCGACCCCAACCAAGCCGTACTGCAAGATATGCAAGCGTTGTTTCAGGCTTATTTCAAAGGCGAGAAATACCAAGAAGGTCATGCCAATAAACAGTGCGCCGTATTGCACTGCACGCTCAATCAAGGTGTAGAGCGAGGCGGGTTCGTGCAAGTTTACCCCGGCACTGAAGCTGTGTAAGTCGTAGGTTTGCTGATCTTCGAGCACCCAATATTGCGGGTAGCTGCGCACGAGGTGGGGGATGTTCCATGCGGCATTAAAGCCTGCTTCGGTGATTGCGTGTTCATTGGGTAATAAATCGCCCTGAAAGTTGGGGTGAGTCCATGCCGAGGTCATGCGAATGGCGGTGGTTTGCCCCAACGGTGCGAAAAATAACCCGTCACTGCCGCGCAGATTGAGGGTCAGTTTGAATTCATTGCTGGTGGTGCTATCGGCATTGACACTCAAGGGAATATGAAAACCAGCAGGCAGCAATTTGCTTAAACGCGTACCGGGTTGCATGTCGATACGCCCATCATTCCAGAAAAAGCTGGAGGCGGTATCAATGGCGCGTTGGTCGCTTAACCCTAGGGCGATGAAGGCTTTATTCCACAGAATGCGGCGTTCACCTTCACTGGATTGCAGCACTTGTGCATGGTTGAATTTACCACTCAGATTAATGGTTGCGTTGTAAACTAAAGCATCGTAAATCCCTTGCTGGCGGTGTTCTTCGTTGAGATTAGCGCGGATTTCAAGAGACTCCGGCAGCAGGATAGCGGTACGGTCGTTGAAAATATCTTTGCTGACGACGCGCGTTTCGCCGTTTTCATCGCTGATGGTGTCAACGCTGGTGAAGTGCTCAACATACGGCACGACCAAGACGGGCCCAGTGAGTGTTTGTTTGCCACCCCAACGTTCCGCCACACTGTTCAAGGCGTTTTGGTAATGGGTTTGGCGCTCTTTCACCACGCGTTCGGCAAAAAACAAGGGGATTAACATCAATAGCCCCAGCAAAATGACGATGAGGGTGCGTAAACTGAGCGATTGCGATAACTGATATAGCACGGATTTGGGGAGTTGAGGGGGAAGATGCTCCGACATGGTTCTTATCCTAGGGTTGACCGGGCGGATAATAGCATGTTTTGCGCGGGAGAAACCTCACCCCAAACGGCTTACCCGTTTATCCGTTATTTGTGTCGATGACGGTGATTTCGGTTTAAATTGTAGACATTAATGGGTGGCTGAGCACACTTTTGAGCGGATCAGCAGTCTAAGATAATAAGTAGGCAGGAATTCAACACTAGCCAGTTTGCAGTCACTTGGCATTTCACTTGCAAACTGTCACTATCGACAGCAGATAGTTGTCTGTATATACACCGCAGGGCAGTTAGCTGCCCCCGTATTTACCGTGAAAGGGGTACACAATGAGTAGCATTTTCAATCACTATCAATCGCGCTATGAAGCCTTGCAAGAAGAAGAGTACTCACTGCAAGAGTATCTCGATCTGTGCAAGCGCGACAGCATGGCTTACGCCACTGCCGCTGAACGTATGTTGTACGCCATCGGTGAAGCGGAACTGGTCGATACTTCCCGCGACCCACGCATGAGCCGAATGTTTTCCAACAAAGTGATCCGGCGCTATCCGGCATTTTCTGAATTTTATGGGATGGAAGAGTGCATCGAGCAAATCGTGTCCTTCTTCCGTCATGCAGCGCAAGGCTTGGAAGAAAGCAAGCAAGTGCTGTATCTGTTGGGGCCTGTGGGTGGTGGTAAATCCTCCCTCGCCGAACGCCTCAAAGCGCTGATCGAAAAAGCTCCGATTTACTGCATTAAAGGTTCACCGATTAACGAGTCACCCTTGGGCTTGTTCAATGTGGAAGAAGACGGCGCGATTTTGGAAGAGGATTTCGGGATTCCGACCCGTTACTTGAAAACCGTGATGTCACCTTGGGCTGTTAAGCGTTTGCACGAATACGGTGGTGACATTACCCAGTTTCGCGTGGTGAAACGTTATCCTTCGCGCCTCAACCAAATTGCGGTGTCTAAGACCGAACCGGGTGATGAAAATAATCAGGATATTTCGTCATTGGTGGGCAAGGTTGACATTCGCAAGCTGGAAGATTTCCCACAAAACGATACCGATGCCTACAGCTATTCCGGCGGGTTGTGCTTGTCGAACCAAGGGCTGATGGAATTCGTGGAGATGTTTAAAGCACCGATCAAAGTGCTGCATCCGCTGTTGACCGCAACGCAGGAAGGCAATTTCAACGGTACGGAAAGTATCGGTGCGATTCCATTCAGCGGGGTAATTTTGGCGCATTCCAATGAATCTGAATGGCAGACCTTTAAAAATAACCGCAACAATGAAGCGTTCATCGACCGCGTGTCGATTGTCAAAGTGCCGTATTGCTTGCGTGTCACCGAAGAAATCAAGATTTACGAAAAGTTACTGGTCAATAGCTCGTTGGCAGCTTCGCCCTGCGCACCGGATACCTTGAAGATGTTGGCACAGTTTATTGTGCTGTCACGGCTTAAAGAGCCGGAAAATTCCAGTCTGTATTCTAAAATGCGTATTTATGACGGTGAAAACCTGAAGGATATTGATCCAAAAGCCAAGACCATTCAGGAATATCAGGATGCGGCTGGGGTGGATGAAGGCATGAATGGCTTGTCCACGCGCTTCGCGTTCAAGATTCTGTCTAAAGTTTTCAACTACGATGCCACCGAAGTGGCGGCTGATCCCGTACACCTGATGTATGTGTTGGAGCGTCAAATTGAGAAGGAGCAATTCCAGCGCGAATTGCAAGACCGTTATATTCGCTTCATTAAAGAATACCTGTCACCGCGTTATGTGGATTTCATCGGCAAGGAAATTCAGACGGCTTACCTTGAATCGTATTCAGAATACGGTCAGAACCTGTTCGACCGTTACGTGACCTATGCTGATTTCTGGATTCAGGATCAGGAGTTTCGCGACCCTGAAACCGGCGAGTTTTTGGATCGTGCGGCCCTCAATGCCGATTTGGAAAAAATTGAGAAACCGGCGGGTATCAGCAATCCGAAAGATTTTCGCAATGAAATTGTCAACTTTGTGCTGCGGGCGCGTGCGAATAACAATGGGCGCAACCCTGCTTGGACCAGTTACGAAAAGTTACGCCGCGTGATTGAGATGAAAATGTTCTCCAGCACCGAAGATTTGCTGCCAGTCATTTCGTATGGCGCAAAATCATCAGCGGATGAACAGCGCAAGCATGATAATTTCGTGGAGCGCATGATGAAGCGTGGCTATACTGAAAAACAAGTGCGCTTGTTGGCTGAGTGGTATTTACGGGTACGTAAATCACAGTAATCGGTGATACCCAAAGGAGTGCCGTATGGCCTATATCGTTGACCGTCGGTTAAACAGCAAGAACAAAAGTCTGGTGAATCGCGAACGCTTTTTAAAGCGTTACCAGAAACAGATTCGCCGTGCGGTGTCGGATACGGTGAGCCGTCGCAACATCACGGATATGGAACAAGGGGAGAGTATTACGATCCCCAAGCGTGATATTTCTGAGCCGGTGTTTCGGCACGGGCAGGGCGGTAAGCGCAGCATTGTGCATCCCGGCAATAAGGAATTTGTGCAAGGTGACCGCATTCAACGCCCACCCGGTGGCGCGGGTGGCGGTAGCGGGTCAGGGCAAGCGTCCGCTGATGGCGAAGGCATGGAAGACTTTGTATTCCAGATTTCGCAGGAGGAATTTCTCGAATATTTATTTGAAGATCTCGCCTTGCCCAATATGGTGAAGCGTCAGTTGTTGAGTACCGATTCCTTTGATTATCATCGTGCCGGGGTCAGTGAAGTTGGCAACCCGGCACAAATTAACGTGGTACGTTCCATGCGCAGTGCCCATGCGCGGCGTATTGCACTGCGCGGTAAAGAGCGGCGGCGGCGGCGTGAAATTCTGGCGGAACTCGAATCCTTGGCACAAAGCCCCTGGAGTGAGGATGTTGAATCGCAACAGGTGGTATTGCAGGCAGAACTGGCACGTTTGAATATCAAAATTCACGCGATTCCTTGGTTAGATGATTTCGACCTGAAATACAATCTCAGGGTCAAGATACCTAAACCGTCGCCTAAAGCGGTGATGTTTTGCGTGATGGATGTGTCGGGTTCGATGACACAAGATATTAAGGATACCGCAAAACGTTTCTTTTTCTTGTTATATTTGTTTCTGAAAAAGAATTACGAAAAAATCGAAGTGGTGTTTATTCGCCACCATACCCAAGCGCAAGAAGTCGACGAAAATACTTTTTTCTATGCCCGTGAAACCGGCGGTACAGTGGTGTCTAGCGCCCTGAATTTGATGGGCGAGATTATTGAGGAACGTTACGCGCCCAGCCAGTGGAATATTTACGTCGCGCAAGCATCTGACGGCGATAACTGGCATGAAGACAATCAGCGCTGTCATGATGCTCTGATCAACGATATTTTGCCGTTTGTGCAGTATTACACGTATATTGAAATCGGCGACCGTGATCCGCAAGGCTTGTGGTATTTGTACGAACATTTGCAGCGTGATTTTCTGGATCGGTTTGCGATTCAACGGGTGCGCAATAATGCTGAAATTTACCCAGTATTCCGCGAGTTGTTCCGCAAGCACGCGGGTGAGGAGGTTGATTGATGACTGACCGTTATATTTCCACCAGTTCAGAGTGGACATTCGCGACCATCGAAGCCTATGACCGCGAAATTGCCCGCATTGCCCGCGATAAATTCAAACTGGATACGTACCCGAATCAGATTGAAATGATTCGTTCGGATCAGATGATGGATGCGTATGCGTCTATTGGGATGCCGGTTTTCTATAACCATTGGTCGTATGGTAAGCATTTCGTCAATGTAGAGCAAAACTACAGCCGTGGGCGCATGGGCTTGGCGTATGAAATTGTCATTAATTCCAATCCGTGTATTGCGTATTTAATGGAAGAAAATACCATGACGATGCAGGCATTAGTGATCGCGCACGCTTGTTATGGGCATAATTCTTTTTTTAAGGGCAATTATTTGTTCCGTACTTGGACGGATGCGGAAGCAATTATTGATTATTTGATGTTCGCGAAAAAATACATCAGTGAATGCGAAGAACGTCACGGTGTCGAGCAGGTCGAGACATTACTGGATTCTTGCCATGCACTGATGAATTACGGAGTAGACCGTTACAAACGTCCCGCACCGATTTCGGCAGCCGAGGAGCAGAACCGTCAGAAAGAGCGTGAATTGTATATTCAGCAACACCTCAATGATTTGTGGCGCACGTTACCGCATCGTGGGCGGGAACGTGAAGAAGAGAAAACCGTTAGGAATTTTCCGCCAGACCCGCAAGAAAACCTTCTGTACTTTATTGAAAAAAATTCGCCTGCTTTGGAGATTTGGCAGCGTGAAATTATCCGTATCGTGCGCAAAGTAGCGCAATATTTCTACCCTCAACGCCAAACCCAAGTGATGAATGAAGGCTGGGCGACGTTTTGGCATTACACCATCCTGAATGAAATGTATGACGAAGGGTTGGTGAATGAAGGCTTTATGATGGAGTTTCTGACTTCACACACCAATGTGGTGATGCAACCCGGTTTTGATAGCCCGTATTACAGTGGGATTAATCCTTATGCGCTGGGTTTTGCGATGATGACGGATATTCGGCGTATTTGTGAACATCCGACGGATGAAGATAAGCACTGGTTTCCTGATATTGCGGGAAGTGATTGGTTAAGCACTTTAGATCACGTGATGCGCAATTACCGCGATGAAAGTTTTATTTTGCAATTTTTATCGCCCAAGGTGATTCGTGATTTTCATTTGTTTGCATTGGAAGATGATGACCGCAAAAATACCATTGATGTCACAGCCATTCATAATGATGAAGGGTATCGGCGGGTGCGGGAAATGTTATCCCTGCAATATAATTTGAGTCAGCAGGAACCTGATATTCAGATTTACAAAGTCAATGTACGCGGCGACCGTTCACTGACCTTGCAACATGTGTTGAACGACCGCCGCCCCTTGAATAGTGATGTGAATGAAATGTTACGCCATGTGCACCAGTTGTGGGGCTATGACGTTAATTTGCATTCTGTTGAACCTGATGGACGTACTGTGCGTAGTTTTCATTTGGTCGGCGAACACCATTAAAGCTTTTCGTTGTCGCTTGCTTCCCGCGCCATATTCACTAATTCAATCAGTGACGTGGCGTGCATTTTATCCATCATGTGGCTGCGGTGAAACTCGACTGTTTTGATACTAACGCCCAGTTTGGTAGCAATTTCTTTGTTGGAATGGTTGTCGATTACGAATTCCATCACTTCGCGTTCACGCTCGGTCAGATTGGCGATACGTGCCTGAATCATGGTTAAACGAATGCGTGATTGCTGGTTTTCAACATCCAAGGCTAACGCCTCGTGGACGTAATCCAGTAATACTTGGTCTTCAAATGGTTTTTCTAGGAAATACATCGCTCCGGCTTGCATGGCGCGAACTGCCATTGGAATATCACCGTGTCCGGTAATAAACAGGATGGGGAGCGCGTATTTTTGCTTAGTCAGAAATTGTTGTAATTGCAGACCGCTCATTCCTGGCATCCGCACATCCAAGATTAAGCAGCCCACCATGTGCATGGTATAAAACTTAAGAAAATCTTCAGCCGAACCGAATGTCGCCACTTTTAAGCGCATGGATTCTAATAGCCAGCGTAAGGAATCACGCACGGCTGGGTCATCATCCACAATAAATACGGTGGGTTCATAATTCATTTACGGGTAGTTCCTGTTAGCGGTAAAGTGAAACTAAAAGTAGCGCCTTTAGTGGTATTATTAATGGCCTCAAGTTTACCACCGTGAGCTTCAATGATGGAACTGCTGATTGGCAATCCCATGCCCATGCCGCTTTTTTTACTGGTATAGAAGGGGCGGAATATCTTATTAGCAAAGTCATCAGGCAAGCCAGTACCTTCATCAATCACGGAAACCCGTACCGCATGTGTACCGACGGGTTCCGTGACAATATCCAATTTACCGGTGGTTTTTGGGGAAAATTCTTCCATTGCATCTAAGGCATTTAGGATCATATTGACCAAAACCTGTTCAATTTGAATTTTATTGACATTCACCAAACGTAAGTTAGGGGCAAGTGATTTGCTTAATTTAACTTGTTTAAACTGTTCTGTGGTATCTAGTAGATGCAGCGTTTCTTCAATAATCTGGTTAATATCATGCTCTTGCCACTCGATATCCTGGTCTTTGCGGGTAAAGTCTTTGGCATAACGTAAGATTTCCCCTGCACGGCGTACTTGGGTGCTCACTAATTGCATCACATCAGCAATATCCTTCATGCTGCATTCGTTGCTTTTCATGCGTAATTCACAGCCGCGAATGTAATTGGCAATCGCAGACAATGGCTGATTAAGTTCATGTGCAATTCCCGATGCCATTTCGCCCAAGGTATTCAGGCGCATAATATGCGCGAGTTCCTGTTGGCGATCCGCCAGCAATTGTTGGGCAATCATACGGTCAGTGTGATCCACAATAATCGACATAATGCGTAATTCATCATTATCCAGATGAATCAACACTGGACGTATTTCCAGCCAACGGATATTGCCTTTGAAGGTTCTGACCTTGACTTCACGCACGTGAAATTCACCGGCTTTGCTGATTTGGGTGATGCAGGCATCCACATCTGCTTGGTATTCAGGAAAAACGAAATCTTTAAGCGAATGTCCTATCAATTGCTCTGGATTTTTCGCTTCCATAATCAGCGGTCCAGCAGGATTGACCTCTTGAATTGTGCCGTCCAGTGCACAAATGTTAATCCAGTTAGGTTGGCTTTGGAAAATGGTATCCAGCTTAGCGCGTTCAATTTCCAGACGAGCTTCTGCCCATTTACGCTCTTCAATTTCATGCAATAACTGTTCGTTAGTGTTTTTCAGTTGTAAATTAGCAGTTTCGAGTTCACTGCTTTTGACACTCACTTCTTGGTTAACCGTGCGCAATTCTTCATTAGTGGATTGCAATTCCTCATTAGAAGTCTGCAATTCTTCGCTGGAGGTATACAGCTCTTCGTTGGTGGATTGAGCTTCCTCGTAGGTGGATTGCAACTCTTCGTTCGAGGTTTCTAACTCTTCGATGGTGGTTTGCAAGCTTTCACGAACTTCTCGCAGTTCCTCTTCCAGCTCTTTGATACGCAAAGCATCACTGACACTCAATGCTTCTTGTTCTGGGGTGACAGGGTAGTCGTTGGGGGGCAGTACTTCAAAAATGACGACGCTGACTTCGGTGTCGGTGAGTTTGCCCGCTGGGAAATGACGGATACGCATGACGATACGCACAGGTTCGCCATTAAGGGTAAAATTAATACGGCGACTGCTAATAGTTTCATCGGTGCGCCGGGCTTTGTAAATTAAACCGCGTAAATCTTGGCGCAATTCGGTTCGGATTAAATCCAGAACCCCTAAGGCAGCACGACCTTCGCCAAAACCGAGATAGGGGTCAACGTTGCCGCGTACATACACAATCTCCTGACGGTCATCCAGCATGATACAGGCAGGTTGGTAAATATTAACCAAGAGCTTGTCGATAGAATCTTGTAATTTGGCACGGGGTTTATCGCGAAGATTATTGCTGTATTGTTGGTTACGTTGTTCACGGAGGGAACGATTTTGCAATAAATACGGCAAGTGTCCTTTAATATCGCTGCGGCGGCGGTAAATACGTGATTTACGATCCACGGTAACGAATAAACGGTCGCTGCCGCCAATGGTTTCAGATTTGCCGAGAAACATAATGCCATCAGGCTCTAAACCGTAATGGAACGATTCTAACACATTACGCTGCAAGGTCTGATTAAAGTAAATCAATACATTACGGCAGGATACTAAATTCAAATGTGAGAATGGCGGGTCGCGTACCAAGTCATGTCGCGCAAACAGCACCATATTGCGAATGCTTTGGGTCAGTTGGTATTCGCCGTTTTTCTGAATGAAGTATTTATCGAGAATACGTTGGTCAATTCCGGCGACAGAGGCTTTAGAATAACGTGCCTGACGCGCAATCGTTAATACACCATCGTATAAATCAGTACCAAAAATTTGTATTTTATAGCGGGCAATGCGGTTGCCAAGGTATTCGGAAAGCATAATAGCGATGGAATAAGCCTCTTCGCCCGTCGCACAACCCGCTACCCACACGCGGATTTCATGCCCACCCTCAGGAACAACATCTTCAATCACCCGTCGTAAGGCTTGATAAGCATCCGTATCGCGGAAAAAACTGGTCACAGAAATCAAAATATCGTTGTGCAGTTCGTACAATTCTTCAGGTTTCTGTTTCAGGTAATCAGCGTACTCATTCAATTGCTTGCATTTGTGTACGGTCATACGGCGTTCGATACGGCGCAGCAAGGTATTGCGTTTGTAATCGCGGAAATCAGTACCGGTCTGATCCAGTAGCATTCTCAGGATGTCTTGAATTTCATCTTCACTGGGTTGCGGTTTGCTGGCAAATAAGAATGAAATATCCGGTTGCGCCAGCATATCGTGGATTTGTTGAGCAATATCTTCGGGTGGCAGGGCAAGATCAACATGCCCAGTGCCGATAGCGGAATGCGGCATACTGTCAAAGCGGGCAGTGGATTCGAGTTGCGCAATGGTGATGCCGCCTTCTGCCTTAATAGCCCGGATGCCGTGTGTGCCGTCTGTGCCGGTTCCAGAAAGGATAATGCCGACAGAGTGTCTGCCATGATTTTCTGCTAATGAGGCAAACAGGCGATCGACTGAGGGTTTGGGGCCGATGCCAGTGGCTTTTTCCAGATGAAAGCGCCCATTGGCATAAAAAGCATCCATCGCCGGTGGAATAATGTAGAACGTTCCAGGAATGATGGCTTGATTATGTTGCAGCTCAGCAATAGGAAGTTTGGTTTCGCGAGCCAGAATGGGGACCATCATGCTGCTGTGCTTTGGATCCAGATGCTGCGCCAGAATGTAGACAACGCGGTCATCAATGGGGAGGTTGGGAACCAAGGCTCTTAATGCCTCCAGACCTCCGGCTGATGCGCCAATGCCAACGATGATCGTGCGATTGTCTTCTTCTTTGCCGATTGTTTCGCTATCAATATCGGTCATCATTATGTCATCCCTGTTGTAACAAACTTATAGTAGCAGATAATTTTACGGTGTCGAAAATTCCCAAAAAATTGGGGAGCCAGATAACTCTGGCTCCCCACATTAAGATTATTATCGTTTCGTTCGGTCTATTTTATTTTATTAGTACTTACTTTCGCTCCTAGCTTGGCGGTTAACGCGGTCACTGCAAGTACTGGAGCGGATTGTAATTAGTATTCACTAATAAACCAATGTGCAAAGCCGTGGGAAAACGGTGGGGTTCTTCAGGGTTCGCACTAGGTTGCATTTGCTTTTCTTGACCTATGTCAATCAGTTGCCGGTAGCATGGCTGCGGCTGCTTGATTCGTGGTATTGCTGCCTGAACCCGTTGTCTCATTACTGGCGTTTGATGTACCGGTACTTTGACTGACTTCTGAGGTGATTTGCTTGTCAGCATTCAGACGTGCATCCACCGCTTGTTCAGTTTGGCTGGTGGTTTTTCCGGTTTTATTGAACATTTCTGGTTTGCATAAACTGTCAATATTGCCTTGAATTTCTTTGGTCTTGGCGGTCTTTTCCTCAGCCGTCAGGAAGCGTTCGCCTTGAGCATCTTTCCATTTAATGAGTGCATTCGCTGTCATTTTTTGCAGCGCATAGTTTTGTTGGGCGCAAAACTCACGGTGTTTTTGGTCGCTTTTTTCACCTTCTTTGCGGGCTTTTTCCAACTCATCTTGGGGTTCCGCTTCCGGTGCGGTGGGGATGGTGTTGCCTAATTTGCCCGTGGACAGGCGGATGTCATCTTCAATGTTTTCACCTTTGAGTTCAGGTGGTGGCGGGGTTTGGGTGTAATGGGTTACGCCGTTTTTATCGGTCCATTTGTACATGTCAGCGGCTACATTGCTTGCTGCCATAGCGACGGTCAGGAGTATGACTGGCATAAAGATTGCTTTTTTCATGGATCACCTTGTTCTGTTAGTGTTTGACCACATATTAGTGTTTTCTAATATTCTCTGTTAGGATGCGTCAACTTCTCATTTTATTTAAGGTAAGTATGCCATGAAAATGTTACCAAAGTGGTTACTGATTGTCGGATTGTCTGCATTGTCTACTTGCGGGAACGCCGAGCAAGCAGCGACTTCAGATTCAGTGAAAACATCGGTGCACTCAGCTTTGCAGACGGCCACGGTGAATGCCGTCGGTACACCTGAATTACATTATCTCGACGGGCATGTGGAAGCGGTCAATGAAAGTACGATTTCTGCGCAAACCAGTGGGGTTATCGAAAAACTGTTTTACGATGTGGATGATTACGTCGAGCCGGGTCAGGCAATTGCGCGGATCAAATCCAAAAATCAACAGGCTGGTGTCGAACAAGCGCAAGCTTCCTTGGATGAGGCGCAAGCCCGTTACACCGAAGCGCAAGCCGATTTCAAACGCATTAGTGAAATTTACGCCAAGCGTCTTGTGCCCAAGGCGGATTTGGATGCGGCTCAGGCTAGCTTGAAAGCAGCGGAAGCCCGTTTGGCGGCAGCGCGGGCACAAGTGACGCAAGCCGGTGAGCAGTTGGGTTATACCACGTTGATTGCACCTTATGGCGGTATTGTGACCAAACGTCATGTGCAGTTAGGTGAGGCGGTCAACCCCGGTACACCGGTGATGACCGGTATTTCATTGGATAAGCTGCGTGTGGTGGTCGATGTGCCGCAGCGTTTGATTGCTAAAGTGCGCCAAGAAAAGAAAGCATTTGTATTTCAGGATGGCTCCAATAAGTCGTTGGCTGTTGATTCTCTGACATTTTTTCCCTACGCCGACCCCAAAACTAACGCTTTTAAGGTCAGGATTGATTTGAAGGCTGGTGTGCAGGACTTATTCCCCGGCATGTTCGTGAAAGTGGCATTTGTGATGGGGCAACAGGAGGGTGTGGTCAGCATTCCCGAAAGCGCCGTTGTGGTGCGTAGCGAAGTGATTGGGGTGTATGTCCTCAATGCGGAAGGCAAACCGGCGTTGCGCCAAATTCGTTTAGGCAAAAAATTGGATGACAATACCATCAGTGTGCTGGCGGGTTTATCAGCGGGGGAAACCATTGCGCTTGACCCTGTACACGCGGCGATTTCCTTGAAGCAACAAACAGCGGAGGCAAAGCACGATGAATGAGCCAAAGCTGGGCATATCCGGTGGGATTGCCAAAAAATTCTTGTTGACGGAAATCACGCCGTTATTGGCATTGGTGGGCTTGCTCTTGGGGCTGTTTGCCGTCATAGTGACACCGCGTGAGGAAGACCCGCAGATTAACGTGACTTTTGCGAATGTGTTTATCCCGTTTCCGGGGGCAAGTGCTGAACAGGTGGAAAGTTTGGTGAGTACGCCTGCTGAACAGGTTTTGTCCGAAATTGAGGGTTTGGAACATATCTATTCCACCTCCATGCCGGGGATGTCGGTGCTGACGGTGCAATACAAAGTGGGGCAGAATCGTACTGATGCCTTGGTGCGTTTATACAATAAAGTTGAGTCTAATCAAGACTGGTTGCCACAAAATCTAGGGGTGGGTACACCACTGATTAAACCTAAAGGCATTGATGATGTGCCGATTGTGGCTCTGACATTGTGGACAGAGGATGAGCAGCGCGGGGCGTATGAGTTAAATCAAGTGGCGCACGCGATTGAATCTGAACTCAAGCGCGTCCCCGGTTCGCGTGATATTTATACCATCGGTGGTCCGCAGCAAGTGGTGCATGTGTTATTGGATGCGGAAAAACTGGCGGGGCATGGAATTTCCTTAGCCGATTTGCGTAATGCTTTGCAGGCGAGTAATTCGGCGCGTGATGCCGTTTCCCTCGTGAACAATAATGAGGAAATCCAGGTGCAAGCCGGGACTTTTCTCATGGATGCGTCTGAAGTCGGCGAGCTGATGGTTGGGGTATTTGATGGCAAACCCGTATTCCTCAGCGATGTGGCGGAAGTGAAGCGTACTTCGGATTCGCCGGAAGCGTATGTGAGCTTTGGCACGGGTGCAGCAGCGGTACACAAAGGCTTGCCCGCTGGCATTCACTCGCCTGCGGTAACGATTGCCGTCGCTAAACAACCCGGTACGAATGCGGTGGATATTGCCGATAATGTCATTGACCGTTTCGAGAAATTACGTGGCACTTTTGTGCCAGAGGGCGTGAATGTTACGGTGACGCGCAACTATGGCGCAACCGCGCAAGCTAAATCCGAAAAATTGATCCACAAGTTGATTATTGAAACGATTGCGGTTGCCTTGCTGATTTGGTTTGCTTTGGGGTGGCGTGAAGCCTTAATCGTGGGTGCTGCGGTGGTAATTACCTTGGCGGTGACATTGTTTGCGTCATGGGCGTATGGGTTTACGCTGAACCGGGTGTCATTGTTTGCGCTGATTTTTTCCATCGGGATTCTGGTGGATGATGCGATTGTGGTGGTGGAGAATATTCACCGGCACATGCAGCAGGGCGGTAAAAAACTGTTGGAAGTTATTCCATTGGCAGTTGATGAGGTGGGGGGACCAACGATTTTGGCGACCTTTACGGTGATTGCAGCGTTATTGCCGATGGCGTTTGTGTCGGGGTTAATGGGGCCTTATATGTCACCGATCCCGATCAATGCGAGTATGGGGATGTTGATTTCATTGGCGGTAGCTTACGTGGTAACGCCGTGGATGACGGGTAAAATGTTGGCAAATGTCGATTTCAGTCATCACCAGCAGGATACTAACAAGCTGCATGGCTTTTTTAGTCGCATTATGTCGCCGTTTTTGGATGACAAGAAAGGCGGTAAACGGCGCGTAACCTTGTTTGCCGTGATTACATTGCTGATTGTATTGTCGGCTTCGTTGGCGGTATTCAAGCTGGTTGTGCTGAAAATGTTGCCTTTCGACAATAAGTCTGAATTCCAGGTGATTCTGGATATGCCAGAAGGTACATCCTTGGAGCAAACTTCGCGAGTACTCAATGAAATGTCCGAATACTTGGGCAAAGTGGATGAAGTCACCGATTACCAGATTTATGCGGGAACGGCTGCACCGATAAACTTCAATGGTTTAGTGCGTCAATATTATCTGCGCGAAGGGGCTAACGTTGGCGACATTCAAGTCAATCTGACTGATTCCCACGGACGTGAACGCCAGAGCCATGAGATTGCTTTGGCGGTACGCCCGCCGTTGCAAGCAATTGCCAAGCAATACAATGCGAATGTGAAAGTGGTGGAAGTGCCGCCGGGGCCACCTGTCATGTCGCCGATTGTGGCAGAAGTGTACGGTTTGGATTATCCGGGGCAGATTGCGGTTGCTAAGCAAATTCGTGAGGTATTTGAGCAAACACCGGATATTGTTGATATTGATGACAGCGTAGAGGCGTCGCAAAAACGTTTGGTGGTGCAAGTTGACCGCAGTAAAGCCGCTTTGTTGGGGGTATCGCAAGATGCGATTGTATCGGCAATTGATACGGTATTAAGTGGTGAGGACGTGGTGTTTTTACATGGTAAGGGCATCAAATATGCCGTACCGATTCGTGTTGAATTTCCGGTAGCGCTTAAAGACAAAATGGATTCGGTGCTGGCGTTACGGGTACGTAGCCAAGCGGGTGAATTAGTGCCGATGTCTGAATTGGTGAGCGTGCAGGAAACCACCCGCGAACATTCCATTTATCACAAAGACTTGCTGCCGGTTGTTTACGTGACAGGCGATATGGCTGGTACGACCGATAGCCCATTGTATGGCATGTTTGAAATCTTCAGCGGTATCAAGGATTTATCGGTATACGATAACCCAGTCAATCAATTCTTTATCGCCCAGCCTGATGACCCGTATTTGTACGGCATGAAATGGGACGGGGAATGGCAAGTGACTTATGAAACCTTCCGTGATATGGGGATTGCTTACGGGGTTGGGATGATTTTGATCTTCTTGTTGATTGTGGCGCAATTCCGCTCGTACATGGTTCCGCTGGTTATTATGTCACCCATTCCACTGACCATTATCGGGGTTATGCCGGGTCATGCCTTATTGGGGATGCAGTTTACCGCGACTTCCATGATCGGCATGATTGCGTTGGCGGGGATTATTGTACGTAACTCGATCTTGCTGGTGGACTTTATCAATGAGCAGGTACGGAGCGGCATGGATTTGAAAGAGGCTGTCATTAATTCCAGTGCGGTGCGGGCGAAACCGATTGCTTTAACCGCGTTGGCGGCAATGGTAGGGGCATTCTTTATTATAGATGACCCGATCTTTGGTGGTTTAGCCGTATCGTTGATCTTTGGGATTTTGGTTTCCACCGTGTTGTCTTTGGTGTTGATTCCACTGATGTATTACATGTACGCACGCAATCGCCTCGCCACCATTAAAGGCGTGGTTGCTTAATTTTTCACATATCGATGAAGAACCTCACCCCAACCCCTCTCCTTGACAGGAGAGGGGCTAAGAAATACGACTCTTTCTCCCCCTCTCCTGTCAAGGAGAGGGGCGGGGGGTGAGGTTCTTTTATCAGTGTGTCGCTTGCAGATAAACCGTTAAACCCAGATTGTTTTCAGCCACATGGCGCATGAAATGCTGCATGGCTTTGAAACGGTTCAGGCAATGCTCCAATGCGTGATCGTTACCGTCCCAAATTTGCGGGTAAATATCGTCATCCAGCATTTGGTTAGCATCAAAATGCCGCGCTAAGGTTTCAGGCGTTTTGTTCAGTAATGCTTGCGCAATATGTTTGACTTCACACGACTCAAACGCACGCGCCGGACCATACCCCAAATCCACATCGCCCACGTAGCTGCCGCCATCAATCAGAAATGCGTCGGGAAATTCGCCGCTCCATACTTGCCCGCACATCAAATAATGAATGCCATGCCAGTATTCACCCAAGGTTTCGCGCAGATTGACCGTTTCCGGTTCAAGTGCGTAGCGTGATGCTGGAAATGCTGGTTCGGCTTGCATGGCGTTGACTTGTTCTGCAAACGCGACTGTCCAGATGAGCTTGGGATTTGCCATCAGACGGCTGATATTAAAATCAGAAATTGCAGCAAGATGTAAATGTACACCCATGATAATTAGACCCTTTTTGAGAACTGGCAAAGCCAAAAAATGTATAAACGTTGTTTAGTTGTGAAAGCGCATCGCTATCCCTTTTTTATAAGTTCAGCCGCTTAAAGGGAGATATGCGCATTCTATTGCTTACTTAGTGAGCGGATTATCGCAGTGGTCTAGTGCTTTTGCTGTGATAATCATCACCAATCACATTTAATTCGCTTTGTTTTGCGGCTTCCCCTGACTTTGTTATGATGCGTCGCATTGATCACAACAACGAGTTTCGTATGCAAAGTATTCTTTCACGTATCGCTACCGAATTGGCGGTTCAAGAACAGCAAGTGGCTAGTGCTGTCGCCTTATTGGACGAAGGTTCAACCGTTCCTTTCATTGCCCGTTACCGTAAGGAAAAAACCGGCGGGCTGGATGATACCCAACTGCGTTACCTCGAAACCCGTTTGGGCAGCTTACGTGAACTGGAAAAGCGTCGTGAAACCGTACTGAACTCCATCCGCGAACAGGGCAAGTTGAGTGCCGAGTTAGAACAGCAAGTGTTGCAAGCACAAACCCGTACCGAACTCGAAGATATTTACCTGCCTTACAAACCCAAACGTCGCACCAAAGCCATGATTGCTCGTGAAGCTGGCATTCAACCACTCGCAGAAGCCTTGCTCAGCAACCCGCAACTTGACCCTGAAACCGAAGCCGCGAAATACCTTAATCCTGCGTTGGAGTTCGCCGACACCAAAGCGGTACTGGATGGTGCGCGGCAAATCCTGATGGAAGATTTCGCGGAAAACCCTGAATTGAGCGGCACTTTGCGTGAATATTTATGGGAGCAGGGTGGTTGCGAGTCCAGTGTGATTGCGGGCAAGGAAGAAGAGGGGCAGAAGTTTGCGGATTATTTTGCGTATAGCGAAGCCTTGCACAAAATCCCTTCCCACCGTGCGTTGGCATTATTCCGGGGGCGCAACGAAGGCATTCTGGATTTGAAACTGGATGTCGCCGTCACAGAAGGTATGAGCCATCCATGTGAAGATAAAATTGCCCAAACGTTCAATATTAGCGATCAGGGTAGAGCAGCGGATCGTTGGTTGCTGGATACAGTACGTTGGACGTGGAAAGTAAAGTTGCACAGCCGTTTAAGTACCGACTTGACCCAGCGTTTGCGTGAACAGGCGGAGGCAGAAGCCATCCGTGTGTTTGCGGCGAATTTGAAAGATTTGTTGCTGGCAGCGCCCGCTGGGGCGCGTAATACGCTGGGGCTTGACCCCGGTTTGCGCACGGGAGTGAAAGTTGCTGTTGTCGATGCAACGGGTAAGCTGTTGGATTTTGCTACGATCTACCCGCATGTGCCGAAAAAACAATGGGATCAGTCGATTGCGATACTGGAAGATTTATGTGCTAAACACAGTGTAGAACTGATCAGCATTGGCAATGGCACAGCATCCCGCGAAACCGATCAGTTGGCGGGCGATTTGATTAGCCGTCACCCCGAACTCAAGTTGTCTAAAATTGTAGTGTCAGAAGCGGGTGCATCGGTGTATTCCGCCTCAGAACTAGCGGCTCGTGAATTCCCTGGTTTGGATGTTTCCATTCGTGGTGCAGTATCCATCGCCCGCCGCTTGCAAGATCCGCTGGCAGAATTAGTGAAAATTGATCCTAAATCCATTGGTGTCGGTCAATACCAACACGATTTGAATCAACCAGAACTGGCGCGTTCGCTGGACGCAGTAGTTGAGGACTGTGTAAACGCGGTCGGGGTCGATGTGAATACCGCGTCTGCTGCATTACTGGCACGGGTTTCCGGTTTAAACAGCGGGATTGCCGACAATATTGTGGATTTCCGCAATGACAATGGCGCATTCCGTAATCGTAACCAATTGAAAAAAGTGTCACGGCTGGGTGCAAAAACGTTTGAACAAGCCGCTGGTTTCTTGAGGATTCGCGATGGAGAATATCCATTGGATGCATCCGCCGTTCACCCAGAAGCCTACACGCTGGTCGAGCAGATTGCCGCTGTGAACCGTCAGCCTTTGCAAGAATTGGTGGGAAATAGCGAATTTGTTAGTACTCTGAAACCAGCCGATTACGTGACTGAACAGTTCGGATTACCCACTATCCGCGATATTTTGGCGGAACTGGAGAAACCGGGGCGTGACCCGCGCCCGGAATTTGTGACCGCCACCTTCCGTGAAGGCGTCAATGAACTCAAAGATTTACAAACGGGCATGATTCTCGAAGGTGTGGTCACGAACGTGGCAAATTTCGGGGCATTTGTGGATATTGGTGTGCATCAAGATGGTTTGGTACACATTTCCCAACTGACCGACAAATTCATTAAAGACCCGCGTGAAGTCGTGCGCACCGGTGATGTGGTGAAAGTGCGCGTCGAGGAGGTGGATGTGCAGCGTAAACGGATCAGCTTAACCATGCGTTTGGAACCTACCCAGCCGAAAGCTGTCCAAAACCCCGTTGCTAAGGCAGCAGCCAGCCGTGAAGAGCGTCGACCAGCGGCGGCACATCCGCAGCCGGAACGTGGTCATGAGCGTAATGACCGTAACGCACGTAATGACCGTAAAGCGGATACTCGTCAGCCCAACGCGAAAAAACCTATGAAAGAGCCAGCGCCTGCCGCAAACTCAGCAATGGGTGATGCCTTAGCCGCAGCCTTGGCAAAAATGCGTAAATAAACAATGAGGTGAGTGATGAACAAATGGTGGGGATTCTTATTCAGCCTTTGGCTGTTATCCGGCTGTGCGCCGCAATACGAAACCCGCTATGCGTTCACTCCACCAGCGAGCACCGCTGGTTTGAGTTGTCTCAATGGCTGCGAAACCCAATCGCGCACCTGCAACCTGCAATGCAATCTGCAATACGGTCAATGCAGTGCCAAAGCCGAGCAACAGGCTAAAGTCGAACTTCCCGCCAAGCTCAGCGAATACGATACGCGGTTGGCTGCTTGGCAGCACGAAATGGAGCGTTATGAAACCGATTTGCGCTTTTACGACATGGAATTACGCCAGCGTGAATTGCAACACGACCTGCGGCGGCTCACCTGTAACCGAGATGGTAAAGAGTCGGCGAGTTGCTTACATCACCACACTGTGCTCAATGGGCTGCCGTTGCTCAGTGAGCCACGTCGCCCAGATAAGATGCCTGAAAAGCCGACGCTGACTGGCGAAACCGCCCGGATTCGCGACTTAAGCTGTAGCAATGAATGCCAATGTGACGCGCAATACCGCCAGTGCTATACCAGTTGTGGCGGGGCTGTGAAGCCTTATCAGTTTTGCGTGGAGAATTGCCCCAAATAATCCGCTATAATCTCGTGCTTACCCGCAAAGCTGCTGGCTTATTGTTAGCAGCCTTTGTATGCTTCGCCCCTTTGATCACCAGTGAAAAGCAAGCCTAGGCTATGAGTAATATGCAGGAACAGTATCAACCGCAATCCTTGGAACCGGAAATTCAGCAATTCTGGGAACAACACCGTACCTTTGAAGTCACCGAAGACCCCAACAAGGAAAAATATTACTGCCTTTCCATGTTTCCTTACCCCAGCGGTGTGCTGCACATGGGGCACGTCCGCAACTACACCATCGGCGATGTGATTGCGCGTTTCCAGCGGATGCAGGGTAAAAACGTTTTGCAACCGATGGGGTGGGATGCGTTTGGTTTGCCCGCTGAAAATGCCGCCATTAAAAACCATACCGCTCCCGCCGCGTGGACGTACAAAAACATTGGTTACATGCGCAGCCAACTCAAGTCGATGGGTTTGGGTATTGATTGGTCACGAGAAATTGCCACCTGCACGCCTGAGTACTACCGCTGGGAACAATGGTTTTTTACCCAGTTGTATGAAAAAGGGCTGGTATACCGTAAAAAATCCACGGTGAACTGGGATCCGGTTGACCAAACGGTATTAGCCAATGAGCAGGTGATTGATGGGCGTGGCTGGCGTTCCGGTGCATTGATTGAGCAGCGTGAAATCGACCAGTGGTTTCTGAAGATTACTGCCTATGCCGATGAATTGTTGGAAGAAATCGGCAAGATGCCCGGTTGGCCGCAACAAGTACGCACCATGCAGGAAAACTGGATTGGGCGCTCAGAAGGTGTCGAACTCGAATTTGGTTTAGCGGGTTCGGATAGCAAGTTAAGCGTGTTTACCACCCGCCCTGATACCTTGATGGGCGTCACTTATGTAGCTGTTGCTGCGCAACACCCGTTAGCGTTGAAAGCGGCACAAACTAACCCGGCATTAGCGGCTTTCATCGAAGAATGCAAACTGGTCAAAGTTGCCGAAGCCGATATGGCAACGATGGAAAAGAAGGGCATGGCGACGAAAATCATGGCGGTGCATCCGGTGACGGGTGCAAGCGTGCCGGTCATGGTCGCCAATTTCGTGCTGATGTCTTATGGTTCTGGGGCAGTGATGGCGGTTCCGGCACACGATCAGCGCGACTGGGAGTTTGCCAAAGTTTACGGTTTGCCCATCAAACAAGTGATTGCGCCAAGTGATGAGCGTGAAATTGATCTGAATACCGCCGCGTTTACCGAGAAAGGCGTGTTGGTTGATTCGGGTGAGTTTAGCGGACTGACTTCTGCTGCTGCGTTTGAGGCAATTGCCGATTATTTGGTGAAAAAGGGTAAAGGACGGCGACGGATTAACTTCCGCTTGCGTGACTGGGGTGTTTCACGCCAACGTTATTGGGGGTGCCCGATTCCGATCATTTATTGTGATGATTGCGGCGCTGTGCCTGTTCCCGAAAAAGATTTGCCGGTGATTTTGCCCGAAGACGTAACCTTTGATGAAACCGGCGGCTCACCCATTAAGCGGATGCCGGAATTTTACCAGACAACGTGTCCGTCTTGTGGAAAACCGGCGACGCGCGAAACCGATACGTTCGACACGTTTTTTGAGTCTTCTTGGTATTACGCCCGCTATACCTGCCCCGATAGTCATGAGGCAATGCTGGATTCTCGTGCCAATTATTGGTTGCCAGTCGATCAGTATATTGGCGGGATTGAGCACGCGATTTTACATTTATTGTATTCACGCTTTTTCCATAAAATGATGCGTGACAGTACGTTACTGGACTCAGATGAACCTTTTACTAACTTGTTAACGCAAGGCATGGTGTTGGCAGAAACCTTCTACCGTGAGAAAGAGAATGGCGGTCAGGATTGGTTTCAACCGGCTGCGGTGGCTATCGAACGTGATGACAAAGCGCGTGTCGTAGGGGCAACGTTGATTGCCGATGGTTTGCCAGTGCAATCCGGTGGCATTACCAAAATGTCCAAATCCAAGAACAACGGTGTTGATCCGCAGGAAATGATTGAGAAATACGGCGCAGATACCTTGCGCTTGTTCTCGATGTTTGCCGCGCCACCGGATCAAAGCATGGAATGGTCGGATTCTGGGGTGGAAGGAGCGCAACGCTTCCTCAGACGCTTGTGGAAACAAGTCTTTGACCACGTTGCCAGCGGCGCAGTTGAGCCACTGGATACCACCGCATTGGATGATGTGCAGCAAGCATTGCGCCGTAAAGTTCATCAGACGGTGCAAAAAGTGGGGGATGATATGGCACGTCGCCATACCTTCAACACGGCTGTGGCGGCGAATATGGAATTGCTGAACGAGATTTCGCGCTTTAGCGATGAAAGCGTTATTGGTCGATCAGTGCGTCACGAAGCCTTGGAAACCGTGGTGTTGATGCTTGCACCGATTACCCCACACATTTCTCATGCGCTCTGGCAGGCATTGGGGCACGATGAGGCGGTAGTGAATACGCGCTGGCCTGCGGTGGATGAAAGTGCCTTAGTGCAAAATACGCTGGAATTGATCGTGCAGGTAAACGGCAAGGTGCGTGGCAAGATTCAGGTTAGTGCTAGTACGGCTGAAGATGCCATTAAAGCCACGGCATTAGCCAATGAGAATGTCCAAAAATTCCTTGACGGCTTGATTGTGCAAAAGGTCATCGTCGTCAAAGGCCGTTTGGTAAACATTGTGGCGAATTGATGAAAGCGTTCATTTTAGCGTTGAGTTTACTGTTATTGCTGCCCGCGTGTGTTGGAGAACCGTTCCACCTGCGAGGCAGCAAGCCGTTGCCCGAACTGATGCTTCAAGGGATTTATGTGCAAGGGCTTGACCCGCAAAGTGATTTTGCCTTGGCATTGCGCGATGGTTTGGAGGATGCGGGGGCGAACCTGAAAGAAAATCCGCAAGATGCGGCTACCACATTGACTATCAGTAATGTACGGGAAAACCGTTCGGTGTCAGGGTATTCCTCCACGCGGCAAGTGCGTGAGTTCAATCATTCCGTCGCAGTTGATTTCACGGTCAAAACGCCTGCGATGGTGGAAAGCGTGGCACGTTCGGTAAGCGCCACCCGTTCCCAGGTGTATGATGGCAAATATGTCTTAGGCACAGCAGAAGAGGAAGCCGTCATCAAGGAAGAGTTACGCCGTGAAGCGGTGCGTCTTATTTTACTGAGGCTTCAGGCGCTTAAGTGAGTTGAGTTCGGGGGTATTGCAGCGGCGTTATTCCGATTTGCCCCTGATTGTGCGCCCCAATATGCGCCAGTATCCGGCGTTGCTGGATATGGTGTTGGAGTTTAAATACCTTGGGTTGAAGGAGTTGGGGGTGAGTGCGGAACAGGTTCCGGCTGCGGTGTCTGGCGAGCCTTGGACAATAAAACGGATGTTGGACATACTGTACCTCGAAGATAGCCCAGTTGAGATGTGATTTTAAGCAAGTATAGCAAAGATCTAATGACAAACGGGCAAAGCCTTATCACCAAACGGTTGGGCGATGGCATAGTGTGGAAAGTGCTGGTATGACCCATGCTATACTGGCTTTGCCAATGCTACAGGAACGAAACCGCCATGCCTGCCAAAGATATGTATCACGAAGCCGTCAAGCAAGCCCTTATCAAGGATGGCTGGGCAGTGACCAACGACCCGCTACACCTGCGCTACGGTGGCTTCGATTTCTACATCGACCTCGGTGCTGAAGACTTGTTAGGCGCAAGCAAAAATGGGCAGAAAATCGCTGTTGAAATCAAAACGTTTCTGGGCGCATCATCCCTACACGAATTGCATGTGGCCGTTGGGCAAGTGCTGAACTATCGGCTGGTGCTGGCAGAGTCCGAACCGGAACGCCGCCTCTATCTGGCAATCCCCGAATACGTTTACAATACCTTGTTCGAGACACAGTTCGGCCAACTGGTACTCGAAAAGCATCAAATCAGCGTCATTGTATTTGACGAACAACAGGAGGTCATCACCCAATGGCTGAACTGAACGACGACAAAACCACCATCAAGCAATTGCTGGAAAAGATTGCCAGCATCCCCTCCGTCACCGGGAATATGGAACTGGAAACCATCTTTGACGATAACCAGAATCGCTACCAAGTCATTGCCCAAGGCTGGCAAGGCAAGCGGCGCACCCACGGCTGTCTGGTTCACATTGACTTGAAAGGTGAAAAAGTTTGGTTGCAACACGACAGCACCGACGCAGAAATTGCCGAGTCACTGGTCGAGCGGGGCATCCCGAAAGAACGCATCGTGCTGGGTTTTTTGCCCGAATCGGTACGTCCCCATACTGGGTTTGCAGTGAATTGAAGAGGGTGAGTTTTATGCTACAAGCTGCGGCTTGATTATCCAATAAGCGCGTTTTGCTGCACGATTTTCGCCAACGCCGACGAATCCAGTTCCCCAAGACCGGCATCCACCAACGCCTGCATATAATCCGCAGCGCGTTGTGTCCCCGGTAAATTCAAGCCAAACGCAGCGGCAGTATCGGTCACGATGTGCATGTCTTTATTGTGCAAGTGCGCTTTGAAACCGGGCTGGAAGTTTTCATCCAAAATGCGTTGTCCGTGTAATTCCAATACCTTTGAATAAGCGAAACCGCCGAGCAGCGCAGCACGTACTTTAGCGGGATCAACCCCCGCCGCTTTTGCCATCTCGAATGCTTCGGTGACGGCAATAACCGTTTGGGCAGCAATCAATTGATTACAGGCTTTGGCTAATTGCCCCGCACCATGCTCACCGATATGCGTGATGGTTTTGCCCATTGCGGCAAGCGCGGGGCGGGCATATTCCAAATCATCGGCATTGCCGCCCACCATAATGGTTAATGTGCCAGCGATTGCGCCAACATCGCCGCCAGAGACCGGCGCATCCAGCATTCGGATACCTTTTGTTGCCAGTTTTGCCGCGATTTCACGGGTGGCAACGGGGGAAATAGTACTCATGTCAACCACTAGCAAGCCCGATTTGCCACCGGCAATCACGCCGGTTTCCCCCAATAATACCGCTTCCACATCGGGTGTGTCCGACACGATAGAAATTACGATGTCGACATTTGCAGCTAGTGCAGCAGGGGTCGGGTAATATTCCACGCCTTGGTTGACGAGTTCTTGCGCGGCTTCAGGGCGACGCGCATAAACGGCGAGGGTAAAACCGGCTTTTATCAGGTTTTTACACATCGGTAGCCCCATAATACCAGGGCCAATCCAGCCGATTTTGGGTTGCGTTAGCGTCGTCATGAGGATTCCTTCAGCGGGTAAAATTCAGCAGATGTTAGCACAACTGCAAAACCTGATGAATTTTGATGGTAGAATTCCGCTTTGTTTTTAACCCCGGTCAATACGATGCCAGCAGACGCTTTAGCCCCTTTGCAATGGTTTTTTGCCTGTCCTCAATTTATCGAGCCATTGCTGGCAGATGAACTCACCCGTTATGGGGCAGAATCGGTGAAAATCGGTCATGCGGGTGTGCAAGCCTGGGGGGATTTGCGGTTCGGCTATCGGGCAATGTTGTGGAGCCGTCTGGCTTCGCGGGCAACGTTGCAACTGGCGCACGGTTTCGGCAAGGATCAAGCCGAATTACAAACGCTGATTGACAGTATTGACTGGCAACAACACTTGCGCCCAGAAGGTACGCTGAAAGTACGCTTCTTTGGTCTGAATGACGATATTCGCAATACCCAATTTGGGGCGCAATGGGTTAAGGATCAAATTGGTGATCAATTCCGCAGCCAGCACGGGGTACGCCCCAGCGTCAGTAATACCCCCGATGTGGTCGTTGTGGTGAATTTGCACAAAGGCAATGCCAGTATTGGTATCGAACTCAATCAGCACAGTTTGCATCAACGTGGCTATCGCGATATTGATGCCTATGCGCCGATGCGTGAAAACTTGGCAGCCGCAGTGTTAATCCGTGCAGGATGGTTAGACATGATCGCCAGCGATGCTGCGACCATTGCCTTGCTTGATCCGCTGTGTGGTGCGGGCACGTTTCTCATTGAAGGCGCATTGATGGCGCTGGATATTGCCCCCGGTTTATTGCGCGAACACACGGTTGCAGAACGTTGGTTGGGGCATGAGCCCACCCTGTGGGGTGAACTTTATGCCGAAGCGGAGCAACGCCGTAACGCTGGTCTGGCGAATGCTGAGCGTTTTGAGTTTTGGGGCAATGACAGTAATCCCGCTGCTGTTATGGCGGCACGCGCGGATTGGCGTTCGATCGACTTACCCGCTGCCCGTTGGACACAGTGCGATTTGAAAGCGATGCCAGCACCCACATTGGCGGCGACAGGTTTGGTGATCAGTAGCCCGCCATTTTCTGAAGACACCAATGTTGTTGCGCTACGCCCGGTTTACGATGCCTTGGGGCAGTGGATGGCGAGCCTGCCGGAGACTTACCGAGGCGCATTGTTCATTGAAAACGAAGCGCCGCTGGCGTTAACCAATCTGTTTTACAGCAAAGAATACCGTTTTCTGAACAGTGAAACCGAATCCAAACTCTATACCTTTGATAAGTTGGTGCAAAAAGAACGCCCCGCTGCTTGGATTGCCGATGATTTGGCGAATCGGTTGCACAAAAATCTACGTAAACTGAAAAATTTCATTAAACAAGGGCATACCGATGCCTACCGTGTCTATGATATGGATATTCCCGAATACGCGATTGCCGTCGACCGGTACGCGGACTGGTTGCATGTGCAGGAATACGCGCCACCGAAAACCATTGATGAAAAAGCAGCGGAACAACGGTTGCAGCAAGCCTTGCTAACCTTGCCTGAGGCGCTGGGTGTTGACCCGAAAAAGATTGTCCTGAAACAACGGCGGCAACAAAAGGGTAAAAGTCAGTATCAAAAACAGGGCAGGGCGGAACAGTCCCTCGTTGTCACTGAACATAGTGCTCGTTTTAAAGTGAATTTGACCGATTATTTGGATACGGGATTATTCCTTGATCATCGCCCGATGCGCTATTGGTTACAGCAGCATTCTAAGGGTAAGAAAGTATTGAATCTGTTTTGTTATACCGGTACGGCAAGTGTCCATGCGGCATTAGGTGGCGCGAATCGCGTTGATAGTGTGGATATGTCGGCAACGTATTTAGAGTGGGCAAAAGATAACTTTGCATTGAACGGTTTGCAGCACGATCCTTATCGTCGTTACCGCTTTATTCAGGCTAATGTGTTGGACTGGTTGTATGACTGTGATGAATATTACGATCTGATCTTTCTTGATCCACCTACCTTCAGCAATTCCAAGCGGATGCAGGATACCTTTGATGTGCAACGGGATCATATTGCGTTGATTAACGATGCCATGCGCGTGTTGTCGCCGGATGGTACGCTGATTTTTTCCAATAATTTCCGTAAGTTCAAGTTGGATGCTGAAGTGGAAAATCAATACGCCGTACAAGATTACCGCAAACAGTCACTGCCACTGGATTTTGAACGTGATCCTAAAATTCACGGTTGCTGGTTGATTCGGCATAAATAAACCGACTATCGACCAAATATTGCTCTTTATATAATAAATATGTGACAGCGTTACAATGTTCTTTATACTTAGCCCAATCAATCTTTTTAAACAAATCAATGTATTAGGGTTTTTTATGAGTGTGACGCACAATCATCCGCTGCTAATTGTAACGGGCTTTACCTTGTTGTCATCGCTAAGCGCTTGTGGCGGTGGTAGTTCAAGCAACCCGGCATCTACAGCGGGTGTTACACCGGTAGTGTCTGCGCCTGTTGTGCCAGCCGCTGTTCCGGCTCCGGTTCCCGTTGTAGTAGAGCCTCCACCGCCGCCTGCCCGTTACCTGAAGCTGGACGCGGGTGGCAATGAGTTACCGGCGAATGCTACTAACTGGAGTTGCGTAAAAGATAAAGATACCGGCTTGATCTGGGAGGCAAAAAGCGATGACGGTGGTTTGCGTGACAGAGATTGGCGTTACCTCACGCGCATAACTACGGGGGTTACGCCGCTTCGGTTGACTATAACGGCAATACCTTGTGTGCCAATTTGGGGTCTGCTTCCTGTGACGCTTATAGCTATGTCAATGCCTTAAAAGGTTCCGGTCTTTGTGGCAGGAACGACTGGCGTTTGCCGGTAATGGGGGAGTTATTTGGTTTGATTAAATACCATGATGATGGAAAGCCGTTTAATATTGATCGTACTTATTTCGCTGATACGGTGAAGGGACCTTATTGTACTGAAAATACGACGACCAACCCGGCAGATTGCGGTTATGAACCCGGTACGCCCTTTTACTACAATGCCGATGGGCGTATTGAATGCAATTATCAAGGGGTTGATTTCGGTGTGACGGTCAGAGCAGAAAATCCACGGGGCGATAGCATGGTGGCACTGAGACATTCCGGGGAAGTGCAGGACGGTAAGAGTGTCCCTAACACTAACTGGATTTGTTACACCCGTTTAGTCAGTGACCAACGTTGAGTTTACAATACGCCGCTGCGTTTAATATCCAAGTAATGATTGATCAGGTTTACGGATAATTCCGGGGGTGGCACATCCATGCAACGGATGCCCGCCGCCCGTATCCGTTCCAACGTCGCTTCGCGGGTTGCCAGATAATGCTGCACGGCAGCCGTATGCAGGGCATCTTCCAGATTATCCACCGGCGCATCTAATGCCTGATCAATGGTCTGTTCCCGCATACTCGCCAGCAATACCAAGTGGCGTTTGCGCAGGACATGCAGCGCTGGCAGCAAGTCAGCCAAATCCTCATCGCGCAAATTGGTGAGCAACACAATCAGCGCCCGTTTTTTCTGACGCACCAGTAATTCGGTGGCGGCTTGTGCATAATCCGGTGCGTGGGTTGTTGGTTGTAAATCGTACAAGGCATTCAACATCTGTTGCACCTGATGTTGCCCCTTGTGCGCGGGCAACCAGCGATTTTGCCCCGCGAAACTGCCCAAACCTACCGAATCACCCTGCCGCAGCGCTACATACGTCAGCAGCAAAATGGCATTCAAGGTGTGATCAAAGTGCGACAGCGCGTCATCTTTTGCCAGCATCCGATGCCCGCAATCCAGCATGAAAATAATTTCCTGATCACGTTCATCTTGGTATTCACGGGAAATGGGTTTGCGCATCCGTGAACTGGCTTTCCAGTCGATTTGGCGCAGGCTATCCCCGGCACGGTATTCGCGCAATTGGTGGAAATCCTGACCATCACCACGACGGCGTTTCTTCATAATCCCCATGTGGCTGAGGTGGTTATCGGTTGCCATCAGCGCGTATTGCGCTACCGCCGCAAAATTGGGGTAGACCTTGGTTTCGGATACGACTGGCAGTTTCAGGTCATGCCACCACAGTTGTAACGATGAAAGGATGCGTACCTGCAAACAGGGAAAATGCAGTTTGCCGCGCTCAATCGCCGTCACTTCATACAGCGGTTCGGCAAATTTGCCAACATCCAGCCTCAAACGCAGCGGAAAGCCAGTGGTTTGCACTTGCAAGGGAAAATGATCGAAAATCTCCACCGTAAGTGGACGTTTGCCGGTGTTATGCAAGCGCAGCCGCACCGTGCGTTTCACCCCTAATGGTAACGAATGTGGCACGAAACGTTCACCACGGGGCGCAGGTTCTGTCACCACCAGCAATAAATCGGTAAACGCCAGCAACAGGCTGACACCAACCGTGACATACCACATGCCAATGAGATCCGGGAACAGGCTGGCTAGTAAAGCGACGGCGGCATTCACGCCAGCCAAATAAAAGCTGCGGCGGGCGGGTAAAATCATGAGCGCGGGGCTTCGGTTTTGTCGAGAATGGCGCGTAACAAATGGTCGGCATGATAGCCTTCCAGTTCCATTTCCGGCGACAGCGAAACCCGGTGGCGTAACACCGGCAAGCAAACCTGCTTAATGTCATCCGGGTGTACAAAGTCGCGTCCCGCCAGCAACGCATTCGCCCGTGCCGCCCGAAGTAGCGCAATGCTCCCGCGTGGTCCTGCCCCAAAGCGCAAACCTTGCCAATGACGGGTTGCACGGGTAATGCGCACGGCGTAATCCAATACTGTCACATCCACCGCAATCTCAGCGGTGACGGTTTGCATCGCCATGACCTGTGCGGGGGTGGCAATCGCCTGCAAATTATTGAGGTTGAAGCGGTCGCCGATTTGTTTGTCAGTCACCACCATGACCATTTCGGCTTCTTCGGCTAATTCTGGGTAGTCGATGAATACTTTCAGCAGGAAACGGTCGAGTTGCGCTTCGGGCAGGGGATAGGTGCCTTCCTGTTCCAGCGGGTTTTGGGTGGCAAGTGTCATGAACGGCAGGGGGACGGGTAGCGCCTTGCCCTCGATGGTCACTTGCTGTTCTTGCATCACTTCCAGCAATGCCGATTGGGTTTTGGCGGGGGCGCGGTTGATTTCGTCTGCCAACAGCAAGTTGGTGAATACCGGGCCTTTGCGCACATTGAAGCTTTGATTTTGCATATCAAACAGCACATGCCCGCTGATGTCGGCGGGCATCAGGTCGGGGGTGAATTGGATGCGGGCAAATTCACCGGAAATGGTGCGAGCAAGGGCGCGTACCAGCAAGGTTTTACCAAGACCGGGGACACCTTCAATCAAGACGTGCCCGCCTGCCAGCAAGGCGATGAGGGTTTCACGCACGACTGACTTTTGCCCGATCACGGCTTTGCTGATTTCACGGCGGATGGCTTCGGCTAAATGGCTGGCTTGTTCAAGCGTCAGGGTTGCTGTTGTCATGTTGTTTCCTTGTGCTCGGCAGAAGTTGAGTAACACGGGCGGCGAACCCGTCGTATTGGGTGTCAGCGTGTTTGCGGTGACGTTGCCACATAAACAAACCGCTGGCGTGGATGTGTTCCAGAATGCGGCGGCGTTCGGGGGCAGGTTTAGGAATCATTGGCCCAAAACGGGGGCTGAGTGCAAGAATGGTCAGTGGAATAAATACCGCCAAACTCAGCACCAATGCCCAAGCATGTTCCCACAATAAGCTGGCTAATCCTAGCATCTCATCGTTATGTACCAACCAGACTGCTTGTGGTTCATCGTGCAAACTGTGCAGCATGTGCCAGAAAAATTCGGCATGGTCATAATCATCAATTGCCGGATTTTGGATAAAGTCGAGGTTGGCAGCCCAAGTGATTAAGCCATTGCCATGCTCCATTTCCAGCAACCAAGTCGCATCGTTATAGGTCTGCGGGTAGGCTTGCGTGGCGGTGGTTTGCAGCGCGTAGAAAAATTCGGGGTCAACTTGCAACGGGTGACTCATATTGGAGAGTTCGGCTTCCAGCGGTAAGTCATCGTCTGCGGGGATGATGTGTTCTCCCGTGGTGATGCCTAACGCGAGTTGCAGTGGGTCGCGGTCGCTGGCTTGCTCGGTGTCTTCAGCGTCTGGGTCAGTGTTGACATAGCGGGTGCGGGTAATTAAGTGTCCACCCTTGGCTACCCATGCCAGCAGTGCCTCACTTTTTGGGCGTGACAGGGTGTAACGGTCGGTATCAATTACGAGCACGGTATTGGTAGCTGGCAGTGTTTGCAGGCTGGCTTGTCGTTCGCTGGGAATGCCCATGCGCTTGAGGAATAAGCGGGCAGCAAACAGTGGGTTTTCACGGGCTTCACCCCGAAAGCCGCTGTATTCGTCCACTTCTTTGTATTCGTAAGTGTTCAGAAACCACAGCACGCCAGTTGTGGTGACTAAGGCGACAAACAAACCGATCAGGATGGATTGGAGCCTCATACGCGCTCCTGTATGGCGTTAAACGTGTGCCAGCCTGCCCAAAGAGGGATGAGGGTATGCGTGTCGGGTGGGCGGTGTGCGTAAGCAATGGCTTGCCAAGCTTGAGTGGTCGCCTGTAACCATGCCAGCCGTTCGGTATTCAGGTGCGGCTGTGCCAAGCGCAAAATGTCGCCTTCGGTATGGCTGGCTTGCACATTGAGGTGATCATGGCGGGTGAGGCGCATTAACGCACCGCGATACAACAGGCTAAGTGCTTCACGGTGCTGCCCAGATTCCCACAAACGCTGGCTGGCAGCCGCAATATCATCGGGTAAGGATTCCGGGCGAATATCCATGCCAAATAGCACATCCGGGGGCGGTGCTGCTGGCACTTTGCGCTTCGGGGGTTTCAGCAAAGCCAGAATGCGTTTGCGGTACACCAATGCCATGACCAGCAGGACGATAACCGCGATCCATAGTGCCATTTTGGTGATGGTGGCAAACAGTATTTGCAGGGATTCGGCGATTTCGACAGGGTCTTCTGTCGTTTCCTCCTCAGGGTTGCGCAATACCCATTGCTTTTGGGTACGTATTCCCACCAGTTCTTCGCGTTGCATCACTTCGTGGATTTGCGCAGCGGATTCTTGCGGGAGCAAGCGTTCTGGCGCGAGGTATTCACCTTTTGTGTTGGCGTTTGCCCAAGCCGTCTGTGGGGTCATGAGCGGCAAACCGATGAGCAATACACCCGCCAGCAACAGGCTTAGGGGAGCACGTGCCAATTGGCTCAGGCGCGTTCCCAGATTGCGGAAAGCGAGTTCAATATCCCACCCCTCTAATTGCGTGCGCCGATTGAGGTACAAGCTGAAACTGGCAGCGACGTAAAACGGTTCAATCAGTAACAGGGTCAGGCTATACAGCAGTAAATACAATAAGTTGCCCCAATATTGTGCATCACTGTCTAAGGTTTCGGTGAATGCACCCATGATGTAGTCCCACGAACCATCCGTTGGGTCGAGCAACAAAATCAGCACATACAGGCTGGCAAGTACCACATATTCGAGGTGTACACAGGCAATCGTTACCCCGACAGCGTGCGAATGTGCCTGCCAGTGCAGCAGCGCTTGCCGCTCGGCACGGGGTTTGCCACGTAATTGTTCCAGTTGCCAGATGGGTAAGTTAAAGCCACGCGACAAGGACAAGCGCCGCCAAGTTAAGGCACTCAATAATCCCGTCTGACGGATGAGCGTGGGCAATGCGCTGAATATTGCTGCGGTAGACAAGCGCTGGTTAAACATCTGGTAGCTAAGGATGTGCAGCAGCACCCGGTCATACAAGGGTTTGAACCACCACAAGACGATGGGGATATAAGCCTTGTAAGCATCCGGTGTTAACACCCACAAAATCAGGGCGAAACTTCCCAGCAACACTGCCCATGCCGGAAAAATCCAACGCGCATGGTGCTGCACCAGCGCAAAGCCCAGATCAACCGCTTCCCAAGGGGAACGCAGGCGTATGTTGGCGGTCAGCTCGTCAAGTTTCATCGGCTGCTGCCTCGCGCCCCAAGAACACAAAATAAGCGATGACCAGCAACCACAAGGCAATGCCCACCGCGTATTTGACCAACACCGGGATCCAGGTTTGCGACGACCAAAAGGCTTCCACAAATGCTGCCATAATGAATAGCGTTGTCGCGCCGTAAACGATCAGAATCGCTTCTTGCGCATTGTCGCGTAATGCCAATGCCCGTGATTTGCGCCCCGGCATAATCAAAGCGGCTGCTAACTTAAACCCTGCCGCACCGGATAACACAATCGCGGTTAGCTCAAAGGCGCTGTGTCCCGCCACAAACCCCCAGAAGGTTTCGATATAACCAATTTGCGTCAAATGTCCCGCTGCTGCACGCTGCACCAATGTATAAGCCATTGAACAGCAAAAAGAATATGCTGCCCAAACCGTAGAGCAAGCCGCCCGCAAACACCTGAAAGCCAATGCCGGTATTGTTTTTAATGTAAAACCCGAACATGTACACATCGCTATCGGCTTCACGTTCGCGCCCAAAGCGTGAATCCCGTTGCGGGTCATACATGTCTTCCATATTGGCGACGGTTGTACCATCCATCACCGCATACACCAGTTCGGGTTCAACTTGAATTGCAACCAACATGGCAAAAAAACTACCGAAAAACAGCATACCTGCCAGTAATAGGGCTTGCCATTCGCGCCGCACCAATTGCGGTAAATCCTGCAAGTAGAATTGGATGACACGATGGGCGAAATGCAGCCGTGAGGTATACAAACGGTGATGCCCGCGTGTTACTAAGTCGTTGAGTTGCGCAATCAATAAGGGGCTGTACATTCGCGATTGTGCCAGCGCTAAATGGTGGCACAGTTGGCGGTAGGCAGCGGGGAAATCCAGTGTGGGTTCGGGGAGCGCATCACGTTTACGCTGCCGTTTGGGAATTTGCTGGTAATCCAGCCATGCACGCATTTGTTCCCACTGCGCTTGGTATTGGCTGATGAATTGTTCTTGCTTCATGTTCTGCCCCCACCGGTTAGCCAGCGAGCAATGCCTTGCAAATGGTGGGCTGGTTTGGGTTGTTGGGCTATCAGTGTGCCGGTCATTTGCGCGAGTTCATCCAAACGTGCTGGGGTGAGGGTATGACTGCGTTGGGCAAACAGCATAATGGCTTGTTGTTCGGGTAAGGTCAGCGTGACTTCGGGGCGTATTGCTTCCACATCCACTGTTGTGCTGTGTTCATTCTGATGGGTTTTATGCAGCACTACCGTATTGGCGGCTAAATCCCCAAGGCGTTGAAAACGTTGGTTCAGCAACATACTGGCAAACCCAAACCCGTAAAGGAAAGGCAGAAAATCCACAACCCGCAATAAGTTGCGCACTAAGGAGGCAGAAAAGGTAATCGGGCTGGCATCGGCTTGGGCGACGTAAATATCGAGCATTTTTTTGCCGGGTGTTTGTCCCTGATGACGCAATTCAAAATAGACGGGGTAAAACCATTCCAATAAAAACGCGAGGATGAGCGCAATGCCGATCCCCATTTTGCCCAAAACGGCAAGTGCGACAAATAATAGGGCGCTGATTAAGCCACGTATCAATAGATCCAGTAACCATGCCAGCAAACGTGGGGCAGGTCCAGCGGGGGATAGTTGTACAGCGATTCAGAGCATCCTAAAAATCTCGCACCCAGCCCTGTGGTTCATTTA
>CAYNNA010000011.1:0-43339 GCA_964398375.1 uncultured Thiothrix sp. | reverse complement strand
GCGACGACATCAAGCCGACGAGATTGAGTTGTGGGTGGTAAAATGAGAATTGCTGGCAAGATTCCCAAAAGGTGGGATTCACGCAAGCGAACGTTTAAGGCTGACAGATAGTTGCATTAAATGCAGAAAAGGTTCAAACAAAAATAAATTTATGCGCAAATAAAAACAACGGCAGAAACCCTTTTCAAAAAAAAAGCCTCTTGTCGCAACAAGAGGCTCTTCGCAATACCACTACCCAAAAGGCAGAGTATCTACAGCGCCGAATATTAACAGCTTAAGATTAACGCTGTTGATATTGCTGCATTGCACCTTGAGAAGCTGGATCCATAGCGACTGGACCTTTGTAGTTACCTTTAGCTTTAACTTTAGGAACTACTGGTGCAGGTGCTTGACGTACTGGAGCAACAGGAGCCGGTGCAGCAGGTGCAGGCGCAGCAGCAGCAGGAACTTCAGCAGTTTGCTGAGCAGACTGCTGTTGGCAACCAGTTGCCAGCAAACCAACAAACAACAAACCAGCGATAGCCACTTGAGATTTGATTTTCATAGTAGTAAAACTCTCTAAATAATTGATTTGTAAATATAAACCAGACCACCACCATAAAGATGACGGCATCAGCTTTAATCCAGACCATGAATTTTCTGGATGAAGCGCATCATACAACTAGACAATTCAGTAGGCAAACCCATCTTAGCGTAAATTTCCTTAATGGTCGCCAGAAATATCAAAAAAAGCTAATATAGCTACCCTGGGAACCCCCCCATAGGCGGAAAACCACCGCCCATCGGCAACTTACCTTTCATCCCCGTCATGAGCTTGCGCAAACCACCTTTGGAAAACTGTTTCATCATTTTGCTCATTTGCAAGTGCTGTTTCAGCAGGCG
Organism: uncultured Thiothrix sp.; assembly: GCA_964398375.1. GTDB lineage: Bacteria > Pseudomonadota > Gammaproteobacteria > Thiotrichales > Thiotrichaceae > Thiothrix. The sequence continues at coordinate 42,457 of CAYNNA010000011.1, read as the reverse complement.
ATTCACATCCTGAACTTGCAACCCACAACCAGCAGCGATCCTACGCTTGCGGGATGCTTTGATAAGATCCGGGTTACGGCGCTCTTCCAGCGTCATGGAATTGATGATGGCAATCATGCGACGTACTTCTTTGTCATTGGCTTGATCTTTGACGTTAGCGGGCAGATTTCCCATCCCCGGCAACTTATCCATCAAGCCCGCCATGCCGCCCATTTTTTGCATTTGCTGCATTTGGTCACGCAAATCTTCAAAATCAAATGATTTGCCTTTGTTCAGCTTTTTAGCTAATTGCGCCGCTTTTTTATGATCAACCTGACGTTGTGCCTCTTCAATCAGACTCAGCACGTCGCCCATGCCCAGAATACGCGAAGCCATGCGCTCAGGGTGGAAAGGTTCCAACGCATCCAGCTTTTCGCCCATCCCGATAAACTTAATCGGTTTGCCGGTAATGTAACGCACCGACAACGCCGCACCACCGCGTGCATCCCCATCAGCCTTGGTCAGCACCACCCCCGTCAACGGCAAGGCATCACCAAACGCTTTAGCCGTGTTGGCAGCATCTTGCCCGGTCATGCTATCCACCACAAACAGCGTTTCCACCGGATTCACAGCAGAATGGATAGCTTGTATTTCCGCCATCATTTCCGCATCGACGTGCAAACGCCCAGCGGTATCAATGATCAGCACATCCACGTACTTAAGTTTTGCCTGCGCCACCGCCGCTTTAGCGATTTCCACCGGCTTCTGGGCATTCGCACTGGGGAAAAAGATCCCTCCCGTCTGACCGGCAATGGTTTCAAGCTGTTTAATCGCGGCAGGGCGGTAAACGTCACAGCTCGCCACCATGACCGACTTGTTCTGACGCTCTTTCAGGAAGCGGGTCAATTTACCTACCGTGGTGGTTTTACCCGCGCCCTGCAAACCTGCCATGAGAATGACTGCGGGTGGCTGCGCATTCAGCGACAGCGTTTCGTTGGCTTTACCCATGAGACCAACTAACTCATCGTTGACCACTTTGATTAAAGCTTGACCGGGACTAAGGCTTTCCAATACCTCTTGCCCAATCGCACGTTCGCGCACCCGATTGGTGAACTCACGCACCACTGGCAGCGCCACATCCGCCTCTAACAGAGCCATGCGCACATCACGCAGGGCATCTTTAATGTTTTCATCGGTCAGACGTGCCTGACCGCGTAGTTTTTTTACCGTCTGCGAAAGACGTTCACTTAAATTCTCGAACATGATTTTGACTTCTTGCTAGTCCCACTCAGGCACAAGTTGCTATCATAGCACTAAAGCAAACACGAATGCGTTCCCGAAACGGCTACGTAAACTGGAAAATAAACGTCCTAACCCATGAAATCTGTTTGAGCAATGACAACAACACTTAACGTACTTGCCACATTGGCATGGCTGGCAACTTGGCTACTGATTGGGGTGCGCCTGCGGGATCGCTTACAAACGCGCTCACCTAAGTACCGTAGCGTGCTGGTGTTACTCTGGTTGCTCTCACTGATCCTGCACGGTTGGAGCATCTTGCACCATGTTTGGCAAGCAGACGGCGGCTTATCCATCAGCTTTGCCACTGCCAGTTCCATCGTTATGTGGCTGTGCAACCTCTTGCTGTTTATTACCATGTTGAAACGCCCACTGGAAACACTGGGGATTTTCGTCGTACCCTTTACGGCAAGCGCGATGCTGTTACCGTTGCTGAATTCCGGTCAAACTGCCACTATTAACTTAAACAATGGCTTGGGCGTGCATATTTTCATCTCTCTATTGGCTTACAGCATGTTAACCCTCGCTGCATTGCAGGCATTATTACTGGCACTGCAAAATAAACATCTGCATAATCATCAGCCGGGCGGGTTAATTCGTACCTTACCACCGCTGCTGGATATGGAATCCCTGCTGTTCAAATTGATCCTGCTGGGTATTATCCTGCTATCTTTTGGCTTGTTTAGCGGTGTCCTATACGTCGATAACCTATTTGCCCAACACTTGGCGCATAAAACCATTCTATCAATCTTGGCATGGGTTGTATTTACCGGATTACTGGTGGGTCACTGGCGTTATGGCTGGCGTGGGCGCATCGCCATCCGCTGGACACTCAGTGGCTTTTTCATCCTCATGCTGGCTTTTTTTGGCAGCAAATTCGTATTAGAGTTTTTGGTAAAATAATTGTGGACATTAATGAAATACCGCTAGGCATACTATTTGCTGCCTTGTTTATCCTGTTTTTGCTCTCAGCGTTTTTCTCTGGCTCTGAAACCGCGTTGATGTCACTCAACCGCTACAAGCTCAAACACCTTGCGGAAAAAGGGCACTCCGGCGCAAAACTGGCACAAAAACTACTGGCGCGACCTGACCGTCTGATTAGCCTGATATTATTGGGCAATAACTTTGTTAACATTCTGATTACACAATTAGCCACTTTGTTAGGTTTGCGCTTGTTTGGCGATGCAGGCTTAGCAATTGCAACCGGCATTTTAACATTCTTACTCCTGATTTTCGGCGAAATCACCCCCAAAACACTCGGTGCGATGCACCCAGAACCCATTGCGTTTGCGGCTTCGCGGGTTTACGCCGTTTTAATGAAAGTCATGCTCCCCTTCGTCTGGCTGCTGAATTTATTTACCAATGGCATTCTGCGCTTATTTGGGGAACACAGTGATGAAGCCAGTCGCGTGGCCCTCAGCCATGAGGAATTGCGCACAGTTGTCAGCTCTGCTGGCGCTCATATTCCCCAAACGCACCTCGATATGCTGTTGCGCGTTATGGACATGGAAAGCGCCACCGTGGAAGACATTATGATCCCCCGTAGCCAACTGATCGGGTTGGATCTGAATGATGACTGGAATGAACTTGAAGAACAAATCACCAACAGCAATTTCACCCGCCTGCTGGTCTACCGCGAAAGCCTCGATAATGTGATTGGTTTCGTACACCTGCGCAAACTCTTGCCACTGTTCCGTGACGGGCATTTAGACAAAGAACGCTTTGAAGCCAGCATTCGTCCTGCGTACTTCATCCCAGAAAGCACCCCATTAACCCAGCAATTGCTGAACTTCAAAACGGAAAGCCGCCGTATTGCCTTGGTTGTGGATGAATACGGTGAGATTCTCGGCCTAGTCGCGCTCGAAGACATTTTAGAGGAAATTGTCGGTGAATTCTCCAGCGTCCCCAGCAGTCAATCACGGGAAATCCGCCGCATGGAAGATGGCAGTTATTGGGTGGATGGCAGCATCCCTATTCGTGATATTAACCGCGAAGTAGGCAGCAACTTCACTTCGGAAGAAGCCAATACCATCAACGGTTTGATTCTGGAATACCTAGAATCCATTCCCGTCCCCGGCATGACCATGCTGATTGATGATTATCCGCTGGAAATTCGTAAAACCCGCAACAATGCGGTTAAAACCCTGATCATCCACCCCAAAATTCAGCGCAACGAAACTGATAACGATGAGTAAGGTAAAACTCCAGTACCATTGCACCGCCTGCGGCAGCCTGCATCCCAAATGGAGCGGGCAATGCGGTGAGTGTGGCGCATGGAATACCTTGGAGGAAAGCGTAAGCCTACCGGCAAGCAAGCAAGCAGCCAATCAACGGGCGGGAGGCTATGCGGGTGAAACCGCCGTGATTCGTTCCCTCAACGAAGTCAGTTTAAGCGAAGCACCCCGCATCCTCACCCACCAACCCGAACTCGATCGGGTGCTCGGCGGAGGCTTGGTATCCGGTTCCGTGGTGCTAATCGGTGGTGATCCTGGCATTGGCAAATCCACCATTTTGTTGCAAACGCTTGCCACCTTAACCGAGATGAAAACCCTGTACGTGACCGGGGAAGAATCGCTGCAACAAGTAGGCTTACGTGCCAAACGCCTAGGGCTACCCAGCGACCACTTGCGCTTGCTCACCGAAACCTGTGTGGAAACTATCCTCAGTTTAGTGGTGCAAGAAAAACCGCAATTAATGGTGATTGATTCCATCCAAACCGTATTTACGGACAGCTTGCAAGCCGCACCCGGCTCGGTCAGTCAAATCCGTGAAGCAGCGGCTAAGCTGGTGCGTTTCGCTAAGCAAACCAACACCGCCATGTTTCTAGTCGGACATGTCACTAAAGAAGGCACATTGGCAGGCCCGCGTGTTCTCGAACACATGGTCGACACGGTGCTGTATTTTGAGGGCGACCCCGGCGGACGTTACCGCATTATTCGCGCCGTCAAAAACCGTTTCGGCGCCGTCAATGAACTCGGCGTATTCGCCATGACCGAACAAGGCTTGAAAGGTGTCAGTAACCCCTCCGCCATTTTTCTGTCACGCCACGAAGAACCCGTTTCCGGCAGTGTCATCATGGTCACACGCGAAGGCACACGCCCGCTCATGGTGGAAGTGCAAGCCCTTGTCGATCAAAGCCACGGAGCCGTTCCCCGCCGCGTCACCTTAGGTTTGGAACAAAATCGCCTTGCGATGCTCTTAGCAGTGCTACATCGGCACGCCGGAATCTCAATGTTTGACCAAGACGTATTCATAAATGTTGTCGGTGGTGTTAAGATTTCAGAAACCGCCGCTGATTTATCATTGTTGTTGGCGGCTCTCTCAAGTTTTCGCAACCGTCCTCTGCCTGCTGATCTGGTGGTTTTCGGAGAAGTTGGGCTGGCAGGCGAGATACGCCCGGTTCCAAACGGTGAGGAGCGTTTGCGTGAGGCAGCCAAACACGGTTTTAAACAGGCTATCGTAGCAAAAGGAAACAAGCCACGTCACCCGATTGAAGGGATGAAAGTGGTCGCTATTGCCAGATTGGAGAAAGCGATAGAAATTGTGATGTAAATTCGCAACAATAACGTGCATAATTTGTTGACTCTCAACAACAGATATAATAATTTTATTATTCGGTTCGGGTCATACAAACGTTACAAACACAGGTACGGGCAAGCGCTAGAAATATTTTATTGTTAACGTTACCTCTCCAGCTTGATAGTATTTATTAATTACTCTCACCCACATTCACAGACGGGGAGTATCCATCTTGTCTTTTTCAGAATTAGGCTTACATCCAGAGTTTGCGGCTAAAATTGAAGCTGCTGGTTACGAGAATCCAACTGATCTACAAAAACAGTTGATTCCCCTCATTGCACACAATAAAAGTGTCATTGTGTGGACACAATCGGCTTCCGGTAAAACCGGTGCATTCCTGATCCCTGCCATCAACTATGTGTTAACCAACCCGATTGAAGATCAACGCCACGCTCGCGTCTTGATCCTGACTTCGCGGCGCGACCGGGTAAACCAGATCAATTACACGATCAAACGTCTGATGGGCGATGAGCAACAAATTCGCTCCGGTTTCATTGTGAGCGGTCGCCCTTATCAGCCGCAGATGCGCTTATTGCGCCGCCCGCTGGACTTGATGATTGCCACACCGGGGCGCTTAAATGACCTAGTTGACAATAACAAAGCGGATTTTTCCAAGCTGGAAATGTTGGTGATTGATGACCTTAGTGCGATTTACCACAAAGGTCTGCACGGTTTAGTTAACAAAATCCTCTCGGAACGCACCACTGCCTGCCCGGTCATTGCCTTTGTGCGCCCGGAAAATGACATTACCGGCTATGCCCGTGCCGTGTTGGCAGGTGTCGAAGAACTCGAAGTCGATGACGACCGCAACCCGCTGTTGCTGATTCCACAAGTGGTGCATCTGGCAGACGATTACACCCACAAAATTGCCCTGATGGATCATTTGCTGGATGAGTTTTCCGGCGAACCCACTTGTATTTTCACAATTACCACCAAAGTTGCCAAGGCACTGGCTGAAAGCCTTGCCAACCACGGACATACCGCCGAGGTAGCTTCTGACCTGCCCGAATCCGAACGCAACGGCACTTCCGCCCCTATCCTGATCTACGCCGATCAAGATGGCCTGCAACCCAATCTGCAAGGCGATGAACACATCATCAACTTCGAGCTACCACAAAAGGTGGAAGACTACGAAGCGCGTCTGCAAGGGCTTAGCCCAGAGCGTGAAGAAGCCGTGATTGCCGTGGTATTACCGCGTGAACGCGACAATCTGAAACAAATTGAAACCTTCCTTGGCGACTCGATAGAACAATGTACCTTACCTGGGCTTGCCCCACTGGAGCATACGTCTGGCTTCACCCCCTCAGTCCGTTCCCCCAGAACCAACCGCAGCAATAGCAACGGCGGGCAACGTCAACAGGGGCAACATCATAGCAAAGGCGGCAGCAATCAGGGTGAGCGCGGACGTTCGCAACAAAACCGTTCTGGCTCACAACAAAATCGCTCACCGCATCAAGGACAAAGTGGCGGACGCAGCAACCTTAATCAGCACCAACATGCCGCACGGCGTGACAATCGTCATGCCACAGGTCAAGAACAATCCCCTGCCAACGCGGCTGATCGCCAGCAACGCAAAGGTGCTTACGGTCGTCTGAATGGTGGCGCACAACGCAAGCGCGACGGCGGCTCGTACACTGGGAGCAGCAATCCCGTATCACGCCGTGAACAGGGTGGCTCTTACGAAATTGGCAGTTGGGAAAAACCCAATTACACGCCTCAGGACGACAAACCGAAAACCGATAAGCAAGTCGTTATCCGTTACAAGGAAAAACGCCGTATTTTGACAAAGTAAAGTAGAACCCTCATGCTGCAAGACACGGAAGAACTGCATCGTAAACTGGCAGAACTTACCCAAGAACACCGGGAATTGGATGAGATGATTGCGGCATTGCTGCAAGAACCGACGACGGATCAGCTTAAAGTTTCCCGCCTGAAAAAGCGTAAACTGTTATTAAAAGGCATGATTTCGCGCCTCAACAGCCAGTTGATTCCCGATTTAAACGCTTGACCACACACTGCGGATAGCGGCGATGCCCTGCCCGCCGTGTTGCCGAGCATTTCCCACATGATCGAGGGCCATGCCACCCAAGGCGTAGACCGGAAAATTGACGTTTTCTACTAAAGCAGTGAATGCCCCCCAACCCAAATGGGCTGCCCCTAGATGCGACAACGTTGGCAATACCGGCGACAGGAATGCAAAATCCACCCCAATATCCGCCGCTCGCTGCAACTCCCGCGCATCATGGCAAGAAGCCGACAACCACTGCCCCTCCCTTCGCGGAAATACGCCTTTCCTCCCCCACAATTGGGTGCTAGTCAGATGCAAACCATCCGCTTGTGCCAACATCAGCGGTGGCGAATTCAACATAATCTTGGCGTCAAACCCATGTGCCAGTGCGATAACTTCCCCCGCTAGCGCCACATAATCATCTGCCGCCAACGATTTAGCCCGGAACACCACCAACCGAATCCCTGCTTGCAGCCGTATCGCCAACTGTTGCAAAAAATTAGCATGATCTTGCGGTTCAGGGGTAATCAGGCAAAGGGCGGGTAATCGTGCAGCGGTAATAATCGGGTAATTGGCGGGCGGAAATTCCAGTGCAGGCAACTGTTCAGCACTAAACCACGTCACTGGCTGACCTTCGCGCCCATGCGCAATGCCACTAAAAGCGGTCACTTCCCACACATCCAACAACACCGCCAGTTCAGAATACACGTGGCGAATCTTAATGAGCGGCTGTGCCTGTTGAAGCTGAATGCCGAGTTCTTCATCAAGCTCACGGCTTAACGCCTGTAGCGGAATCTCGCCGGACTCAACTTTGCCACCGGGAAACTCCCATTTACCGCCCTGATGTTTTTGAGCAGGGCGCTGCGCTAACAGAATATTACCTGCCGCGTCACGGATAACCGCCGCGACGACGTGCAAATACTTAACTGCGGTATTCGGCATTGATCTTGACGTAATCGTAGGAAAAATCACACGTCCAGGTCGTTGCCGCAGCCTCACCACGTCCTAAATGGATGCGGATATGAATTTCGTCACGTTTAGTTTCTGCCGCACCCAACTCCTCGTAGTAAGTAGGTGCTGGCTCACCGTTTTCGATCAGCAAGGTTTCACCCAACCAAATGCTGATACGGCTAACATCCAAATCGTTGACTTGGCTACGCCCCACGGCGGCAAGAATACGCCCCCAGTTCGGGTCACTGGCAAACAGAGCAGTTTTTACTAGCGGTGACAGGGCGACAGCATTCCCCACAATGCGTGCTTCGGCACGGGTTGCCGCGCCTTGCACCTCAATGCTGATGAATTTGGTTGCACCCTCCCCATCGCGCACAATCGCTTGCGCCAGATACAAGCAAACCTCCAACAGCGCTTGATGGAACGCGGGCAAACCATCGCCCCCCACGTACACCCCCGAACTGCCGGTCGCCATGACAATCAAGGAATCGTTGGTTGACGTATCACCATCCACCGTAATGCAGTTGAAGGTTTCTTCCACCACCTCATTCAGCAGCTCTTGCAGAATGTTTTTCTCGACCAGTGCATCAGTTGCCACATACGCCAACATGGTTGCCATATTAGGGTGAATCATGCCTGCGCCTTTGGCAATACCCGTGATCGTGATGGTTTCGCCAAAGATTTGTACCTGACGGCTGATGGCTTTTGCCACCGTATCGGTCGTCATAATGGTACGTGATGCCTCCATCCAACCCGTCGCATCTAGCTTGGCAAAGGCTTCCGGTAACGCAGCGGTGATTTTATCCACCGGCAATTGTTGACCAATCACGCCGGTTGAGAACGGCAACACTTGCTCCGCCCAACACGCACCCTGTTGTGCCACTTGCTCGCAGGTGGTTCGCGCCGCTTGCATTCCAAGTTCACCGGTTCCCGCATTAGCGTTACCGGCATTGATTAGCAAGTAACGCGGGGCAGAATGCAGCAAGTTGTAACGGCACACATGCACCGGTGCGGCACAAAACGCATTGCGCGTGAAGACCGCTGCTGTATGGCTCCCCGGCTCCAACTCAATCAGCAAGACATCATGACGGTTTTTGTAACGAATGCCCGCATTGACCGATGCCAAACGTACCCCAGCAATCGGCAATAAGGTATCCGGTGCTTGTAAATTGACTGCCATATGACCGCCTCCCGACTAAACTTAGACTAATTGACCGTGGCAGTTTTTGTACTTTTTACCAGAACCGCACGGGCAAGGATCATTCCGCCCTACTTTTGCGCCATCACGTTCGTAAGCTTGCTTAGCGGGCTTATCGCCAACCACCGCATCCACCACTTCATCATCGTCCAAGGCATTGCCCGCATCAGGATGCGAAAATGCCATTGGTTGTGGTTCGTGCTTTTCCAAAGCTGCCATCGCCTGTTGCGGCTCTTGCAATTGAATGCGCATCAGGAATGCCACCACGTCATGTTTGACGCGATCTAGCAATTGCTCAAACATTTCAAAGGCTTCGCGCTTGTATTCCTGTTTGGGGTTTTTCTGCGCGTACCCACGCAAACCCACGCTTTGGCGCAAGTAATCCATTGCTGCCAGATGTTCTTTCCATTCACCATCCAGCACGTGCAACATGACGTCGCGCTCCAGACGCCGCATATTCGGCTCGCCGATCATGGCTTCTTTTTGCTGGAGCACTGCTGCCACTTGTTCCTGAATCCGGTCACGTAGACCTTCTTCGTGCAGGTTTTTCTCAGTCGCTAACCATTGCTTGAGCGGCAAATCGACACCAAAATCGGTGTACAGTTGCTTATGAAGACCATCCACATCCCATTGCTCATCAATACTGCCGGGCGGAATGTGTTTCGCCATCATGGCATCAACCACATCTTCACGGATCGCATCAATGGTTTCTTTAATGTCATCCACTTCCAGCAAATCATTGCGTTGGGAATAAATCACCTTACGCTGATCGTTAGCCACATCGTCGTATTCCAGCAAATGTTTGCGGATGTCGTAATTGTGCGCTTCGACCTTACGCTGGGCATTTTCGATGGATTTGGACACCAAACCGGCTTCAATCGCCTGTCCCTTTTCCATCCCCAAGCGTTGCATCATGCTTTTCACGCGCTCAGAGGCAAAAATACGCATGAGGTTATCTTCCAATGACAGGAAGAAACGGGAAGAACCAGGATCGCCTTGCCGCCCGGAACGCCCGCGCAACTGGTTGTCGATACGGCGGGATTCGTGACGCTCGGTACCAAGGATATGCAAACCACCGGATGCGACTACCGCATCATGACGTTTCTGCCACAATTCACGCAGTTTGCGCAGCGCTTCGGGATCAGGGTTTTCACCCAGTTGCCGAACTTCCTCGTCCATGCTGCCGCCGAGTACGATGTCGGTACCACGACCTGCCATATTGGTGGCAATCGTAACCGCACCGGGGCGACCCGCGTTAGCAACAATATGCGCTTCACGCTCATGCTGCTTGGCGTTGAGAACTTCATGCGGAATACGCAGTGCTTTGAGCTTATTGGAAACCAACTCCGAGGTATCAATGGATGCCGTACCCACCAAGACCGGGCGACCTTTCGCCACTTCGGTTTCAATTTCCTTGATAATGGCTTCGTATTTTTCTTCAGCCGTTAAGTAAATCAAATCGTTGGAATCAATCCGCACCATTGGGCGATGTGTCGGAATCACCACCACTTCCAAGCCGTAGATTTGTTGCAACTCGAACGCCTCGGTATCGGCTGTCCCCGTCATACCAGAAAGCTTTTCATACAAACGGAAGTAATTTTGGAAGGTAATGGATGCCAGCGTCTGGTTTTCAGCCTGGATTTCAACTTTCTCTTTGGCTTCAATCGCCTGATGCAAACCTTCCGACCAACGTCTACCCGGCATGGTACGCCCGGTAAACTCATCGACAATGACGATTTTGCCATCACGCACAATGTAATCCACGTTACGCTGGAACAGCGCATGAGCACGCAATGCCGCATTCAAGTGGTGCAAAACACTAATGCTGACCGTATCGTACAGCCCCTGACCCTCAGGTAACACACCAGCTTGCCACAGCAATTGCTCAGCACGTTCCTGCCCTGCTTCGGTCAAGTACACTTGGCGGGCTTTTTCATCTACCGAATAATCGCCCGCGCCTTCTGCTTCCAATTGCTTGGTCAACGTCGGAATAATCTGATCAATCGCCATGTAAAGCTGCGACGCGTCATGGCTGGGACCGGAAATAATCAACGGAGTACGTGCCTCGTCAATCAGGATAGAGTCAACCTCATCCACAATCGCGTAATACAAATCGCGTTGCACCCGATCTTCTTTACGGAATGCCATATTGTCACGCAAATAATCGAAACCAAATTCGTTATTCGTACCGTAAGTAATATCGGCTGCATAGGCTTCGCGACGTTGCTCAGAACTCAAACCATTGATAATCACACCCGTAGTCAAGCCTAAGAAACCGTACACCTGTGCCATCTGTGCCGCGTCACGTTGCGCCAGATAATCGTTAACGGTGATGACGTGCATCCCGTAACCGGGCAAGGCATTCAGGTAAGCCGCCAGTGTTGCCACCAAGGTTTTACCTTCACCGGTTTTCATTTCGGCAATTTTGCCGTCATTCAACACCATGCCACCGATCATTTGCACGTCGTAATGGCGCATACCCAAAACACGTTGCCCCGCTTGGCGTACCACGGCGAAGGCTTCCGGCAACAAACTTTCCAGCGTTGCCCCCTGTTGCAGGCGTTCACGGAATTCGATGGTTTTTGCCGCTAGTTGGGTATCAGACAGCGCTTTGTACTGTTCCTCCAGCGCATTGATTTTCTTGACGGCTTTGGAATAAGACTTGACCAGACGGTCATTGCGGCTGCCAAAAATCTTTTTGGCTACAGAACCCAGCATACGTTTACTCTCTTGTATCCTTTCCAAACAGAAAATCCGGCGAATACCATGCAGACACAGCATTACACCGGACAGTTTGTTTCCTATTATATACGGATTAACCGGCTGTACGGTGAATTATTCTTCGTGTTCAAGGTATTCACGCGGATCAACCTGCTCACCGTGTTTCAAGACTTCGAGGTGCAAGTGCGGCCCTGTGGAACGTCCGGTGCTACCCATCCATGCCACATTATCGCCTTTCTTTACCACTTCACCCTCAGCAACTTTAGCGGTACTTAAGTGGGCATAACGGCTAATCAAGCCATCACCGTGATCAACTTCCACCACATTACCATAGCCATCGTTCCGGTTGCCTGCGAAAGAGACCACACCGCCACCAACCGCATAAATTTCCGTGCCATGCGGCCCTGCATAGTCCACACCTTTGTGCAGTTTCTGGCGACCGTTGAAAGGATCACGCCGGAAACCAAACTCGGATGAAATATAACCACTGCGCACTGGTCTACCACTCGGCAAGATTTCAGATTGCATATTCATACCTTCCAGAATCTGATCTAAGGTAGCTAACATGCCTTTTTGACGATCAAGGCTGTTTTCAACTGACTCGAAAGATGCCAAAAATTCATTCGACGATAACTTGGGGACGACCACTTCCGCTTCCTCACCCGACAAACCACCACGAGCGGGTTTAGCATCCAAGGAGAATTCTTGCGGATCAAGCTTAGCTTTGTCAGCAACCCGCTTAGCCAGGGCGTTCAAACGCGCGATTTCGGCTTCCAGCGTTCCCAAACGGACAGATAGGGTATCAACATCCACCGTATAGTTGGCGTATGCCTTCTTGATTTGATCAACCGTGGAAATTTGTTGCTCCAAAGCCGTCAGGAGTTTACCCGCATCATTCTCAGACACTTCCGCATTCGGCGGCGTAGCATCCAGCGTATAAAGCCCCAACATTTGGTTCACGGAAAGCCCTACCAACAGCAAAGCGACAACGCCAGCGGGGATAATCAGGTGCTTCCAGGGGTGGAGAATAAACGATGAACGGCGCGTGCCGTCATCACTAAGACAGATTACCTGCATAATAGTAAATCTCTTGGATTCCTCACTAACTCAAAAAATGCGACCATAGCGTTTATAATAGAATATTGCGGGTTCAGGAATTCACCAAACATGATGAAAAGAATTGATCAGTTGATTAGCAAAGGGTTTGATGAAAAATTGCATCAACTCGACCGACTCACGGCAGAAATTGCTCATTTCTTCTCTGTTCCTAACGAGAACCGTTTTTGGTCTTTGTTGAAAAACCAACGTATAACACTCCTGACCGATGACCCTCATTTTGCTATGCAAGCCCGCTTTCAGCAGCACTTGTTATGCAAATGTTTAAGCAAATGCTTAAACACTAACATTCGCGACCTTGATATTAAGGTGATCGGCTTGCATCTTGCAAGTGTTGAGCAAAAAACAGGCAATTTTAGGCTTTCAAGCAATGCTGCAAACATCATGCAAAGCATCGCCCAAAGCATTGATAACAAAGAATTAAGGGAGGCAATTGAGCAACTAGCAAAGACTGCCAGTCGCCCTGTCTAACCGAATGGTCAAATACCGGCAAACGCATAACTGTCAGCAAAAATAGCCTGTTCTTTTTGTTTATCTGCCAACGTCACCATTTCCCAAGCATCCTGCTGCTGAAGCAACTCACGTACCAGTAAGTTATTGATAGCATGACCCGATTTATACCCTTGATAAGCACCGATAATGCCATGCCCCAAGGTATATAAGTCGCCAATCGCATCCAGAATTTTATGGCGAATAAATTCATCGCTATAACGCAAACCATCATGATTCAACACCCGGAATTCATCCAAGACAATTGCGTTTTCCAGACTACCGCCTAAACCCAAATTACGGGAACGCAGCATCTCCACATCGCGCATGAAACCAAAAGTCCGCGCCCGCGCAATTTCGCTGGCATACGCTTGGCGGGAAAAGTCGATCTCCAAGGATTGCGCCGTGGCGCTAACAGCAGGGTGATCAAACTCGATCTCAAAACTGGCTTTAAAACCGGCATAGGGCAGTAATTTCGCCCAACCGTTACCCCGACTGGCTTCAATAGGCTTTTTGATGCGGATAAAGCGCTTGGGTGCTTTGAGTTCTTCAATACCGGTAGACAGCAGTAAATAAAGGAACGGTGCAGCACTGCCATCCATAATAGGAATTTCCGCAGCATCCAAATCCACGTAAAGATTATCTATGCCCAATCCCGCTAATGCTGACAGTAAGTGCTCAATCGTTGCCACTTTAGCGTCTTGATGGATGAGTGCCGTGCATAGCATGGTTTCACCGACTAATTCGGGGTGAAGTTCAATCAATGCAGGAGGGGTCATATCAACCCGACGAAACACGATGCCGGTGTTAGAAGGTGCAGGGCGTAAAGTCATCGAAACTTTCGTACCTGAATGCAAACCGATACCCACAGTTGATACGGTTGTTTTTAGTGTCCGTTGCCTTAACAAAGTAGACTCCCTTTCGTTGCTGGCGCGTTATTTTTTAGATTACGTGAATTCTAGTCGATTTGACTTGTTAGAGTCTGAACAAGTTTCTTCAAATCTTCATGAATTGATGTATGGACTTATTATTTCCATCAATAACGTAGCATTGACTGCTCCGTTGGCGTTGAAGCATAGCCTCAACGCCTCGACGGGCATGTCGATTAATCAACGAAACTCAGGGCTGCACACCTAGTCGGCTTGTTTACGCAGGAAAGCCGGAATATCCAAGCTGCTTTCTGTACCATTGCGGATATAAGTTGGGGTATCACGGGTAGCGCCGTAAGAGCCTCTCACACCGGGAACATCCTGCGCTAACACCACAGGTGGCAAATCACGAACACGGCTGCGTTGCTCATTGACCACCGCTTGCTGTTGCGCATGACGGTCAAGACCTCTGGCTGGCTGCTGCTGCCCCACAACCGATAATGCTGGTCGTACTGCCGCTGTCACACCACCTTCTTCCAAACCCGTTGCCACAATAGTGACGCGGATTTTGTCACCGAGTTCTGGATTCAAGGTCGTACCGATAATCACGTTCGCATCATCCGCAGCGAATTGACTCACCACAGCACCCACTTCCTCGAACTCGTGCATGGTCATATCCAGACCACCGCTGATGCTGACCAAAATGCCATGCGAACCGTCCAAACGAATGTCTTCCAACAAGGGGCTGGAAATAGCCATTTGTGCAGCCTTGGAGGCACGGTCTTCGCCTTGTGCTTCACCTGAACCCATCATGGTGACGCCACCGTTCATCATGACCGCACGCACGTCAGCAAAGTCAACGTTGATCAAACCGGGGTTAGTAATCAATTCCGCAATGCCCTGCACCGCTTTCAGCAATACATCATTGGCGGCTTCAAACGCTGATAGCAACGAAACATTCTTACCCAATGAAGTCAGTAACTTCTGGTTAGGAATGGTAATCAGGGAATCGACATGCTTGTGCAACTCGGCAATCCCCGCATCCGCCGATTTCTTACGGCGTGAACCTTCCATCAGGAACGGTCGTGTCACCACCGCCACGGTCAAGATACCCATATCACGCGCAATTTCAGCAATGACAGGAGCGGCTCCTGTACCTGTGCCACCGCCCATCCCGGCAGTAATAAACAGCATATCCGTACCGCTGACTAATTCCTTAATACGTTCACGATCTTCAATTGCAGCTTCACGCCCGATTTCAGGGTTAGCACCCGCCCCCAAACCTTTGGTCAGGGAAGTACCCAGTTGCAGTACGCTCTTCACACCAATGCCAGCCAAGGCTTGGGAATCGGTATTTGCACAAATGTATTCAACGCCTTCAATGCCAGATGCCAACATGTGCTTGACCGCATTGCCGCCGCCACCGCCGACACCGATGACTTTGATTGCAGCGCCTTTAGCTGCACTATCCATTAATTCAAACATGCCCGTATCTCCGACTGTTAAAAATTACCGTTAAACCAGCTTTTCAAGCGATCCCACCAGCCATCTTCCGTAGACATAACGCCTGGAGTGGGATAAGTGCGCTTGGTGCCATATGCCTGCTGTGCCATCCCGTACAGCAGTAAGCCTACCCCAGTGGAATGGATAGGGTTTTCAACTTCACCACGCAAGCCGCCCATGTTCCGGGGCATACCGATCCGTACCGGCATGTGGAACACTTCTTCGGCTAACTCACGCACTCCCCGCATTTTGGAGGAGCCGCCAGTCAGCACAATGCCTGCGCCAATGCGTTCTTCATAACCGCTGCGACGCAGTTCCTGAAGCACCAGTGAAAATAATTCTTCGTAACGCGGCTCAATCACCGACGCCAAGGTCTGTACCGACAGACTGCGCGGTTCGCGTTCGCCTACACCCGGCACTTCAATCAACTCGTCTTCCTCGACAAGCTGGCGTAATGCCCGACCGTGTTTAATCTTGATCTCTTCCGCGTGTTGCGTCGGGGTTCTGACCGCTACCGCAATATCATTGGTGACTTGATCACCCGCAATCGGAATCACCGCCGTGTGATGAATCGAACCGTTCATGAACACCGCAATGTCACTGGTTCCGCCGCCAATATCCACGAGACAGACACCCAGCTCTTTCTCATCCTCTTCCAACACCGCGTAACTGGAAGCAACTTGCTCCAAAATAATGTCTTCCACGTGCAAGCCGCAACGCTCCACGCACTTAACCAAATTCTGTGCCGCACTGTGCGCTGCCGTTACCAAATGCACCCGTGCTTCCAGCCGCACGCCTGACATGCCAATCGGCTCACGGATACCTTCCTGCTGGTCAATGATGTATTCCTGAGGCAATACATGCAAAATGCGCTGATCAGCAGGCACTGCCACCGCCCGTGCCGCATCCATCACCCGATCCACATCGCTGAGCGTGACTTCCTTATCCTTAATCGCCACAATCCCGTGAGAATTCAGGCTGCGCACATGGCTACCGGCAATACCCACGTATACCGAACGAATCTGGATACCCGCCATCAATTCGGCTTCTTCCACCGCCCGCTGAATCGACTGGATAGTGGACTCGATATTGACCACCACGCCTTTTTTCATACCCCGTGACGGGTATGAACCGATGCCGATAATCTCCAAACGTCCTGCGTCATTGACTTCACCGACCAGAGCCACCACTTTGGATGTACCCAGATCCAGCGCTACAATCACGTTATGTTCTTTCTTTGACATCACTCACTCCTGCGAATCGGCGCGTTGACTCCCGCGAGCCGACTGGGGATTTCTTCCATTCCACTGCAAAACCATTGGTATAACGCAAGTCCACTCGCCGTATATTGCCTAGTTTTTTGGCTAATTCCTGCTGAAAACCAACGCGAAAGCGTTGCACCCGGCGTTCCTGATCTTCGCTACCGATCATGATTTCCGGACCATCTTTAATTTTTAAACGCCATGAACCACTAACATCTTCAGTCAGTTCCGAGATTTCCAAAGGTAAACCGCTTAGCCATTCCTTGACTTGCAGATAACGCTCCGCAATTTCGCGCCCTTTATCTTCTGGGCTGTATAAAGTTGGCAATAATCCACGTATAGAAGATAGATCAGCACTGAATAATTCACCGTATTTATTCATCAGGCGTTCTCGCCCCCAAAACGCCACAGGATGCTGCTCTTCAATCCCCACAATCAAACGGTCAGGCCACGCTTTACGTAAGCTAACGCCACGTACCCACGGCAAGGCTTTGAGTTCCGTTTCCAACGCATTAGCATCCAGCAGGTATAAATTGGTTTGCTGATATTTATCCGTAATTGCTTGTAACTCAGTATCTTTGATGAACTTAAGCCCATCTTGTAGATCAATCCGACTAATGGATAGGTTTTCTGGGTTATTGAGCATTGCCCTTACCCCTAAGCCGCCTGCCAGCAACATAATGCCCAACACCAACACCGCAATCAGCTTCAGTAAAACCGGCGACACCTCAGACAAACTAAAGCCTGAACGGGTAGGTTTAACGGTGTTGCGGCGTGTTGTTGCCATTACAGTGTCGTCTCCAAAATGCGCACCACCAGCGCGTTAAAGTCCATCCCGATAGCGCGAGCGCCCATCGGCACCAAACTGTGATCCGTCATACCGGGATTTGTATTAACTTCGATCAGCCACGCTTTGCCTTGGGCATCGCGCATCAGATCAACCCGCCCCCAGCCGCGCCCGCCAACCGCAGCAAACGCCTGCTGTGCCAGCACTTGCATGGCTTGCTCTTCTGCCGCATCCAAACCACAAGGGCAGAAATAGCGGGTATCATCCGAGATATATTTCGCTTCGTAATCGTAAAACTCACCCGGCACTTCCAAGCGAATCAAAGGCAATGACTCGCCAGCGACGATTCCAGCGGTGTATTCCGCGCCAGTGATCCACTGCTCGGCAATCACCACCGCGCTGCATTCGGCGGCTTTGTGGTAAGCACCTGCCAAATCCGCTGCCGCTTTCACTTTACTCATGCCAATGCTGGAACCTTCCGTCGCTGGTTTCACCATCAACGGCAAACCCAACTCGGCAATCACAGCATCAAAATCAGTAGCCGCCGTCAGCACCCGATACGCGGGAGTTGGCAAACCTGCACCTGCCCAGACCCGCTTAGTCATGAGCTTATCCATGCTAATCGCGGAAGCCATCACCCCACAGCCGGTATAGGGCAAACCGAGAATTTCCAGCGCACCTTGCAACACGCCATCTTCGCCGCCAGCACCGTGCACAATATTAAATACTCGATCAAAGCCACCGTCTTGCAGTGTTTGAATAATGTTACGGTCAACATCAATGCCATGCGCATCCACGCCACTGGCTTGCAAGCCTGCCAGCACTGCCGCACCACTTTTCAACGACACCGGGCGCTCGGCTGCCCAACCACCGTATAACACTGCCACTTTGCCGAATTTAGCCATCAAATTCTGACTCATGCACCACCCTCCGGCTTCAGCATCAGCTTTTCGGGCAAACTCGCGGCTAATGCACCCACGCTGCCCGCACCTTGAGTCAAAATCACATCACCGTCTTGCAACACATGCTTTAACACGCCCGGTACATCTTCCACATCGGTCACAAAAATCGGGTCAACCTTGCCACGGATACGAATCGCCCGTGCCAACGCCCGCCCATCCGCGCCCGGAATCGGCTGTTCGCTGGCGGGGTACACATCCATCAACACCAGCACATCGGTTTCCGACAACACTTGCGCGAAATCTTCAAACAAATCGCGAGTACGGGTATAACGGTGCGGCTGAAACACTTGCACCAAACGGCGCGTCGGCCAAGCATTGCGCACAGCATCCAGCGTTGCTTTCATTTCACGCGGGTGATGCCCGTAATCATCGACCAAAGTTGCTTGCTTACCCTGCGCAAACGTAATGTCACCGTATTGCTGGAAACGCCGTCCTACGCCGTCAAACTTACGCAACCCATCCCTAATCGCTTGATCAGACACATCCAATTCTGCCGCAATCGCAATCGCCGCCAGTGCATTCAAAACGTTGTGACGACCCGGCAAATTCAGCACGATGTCCAAAGTGCGATTACCTTTCACGCAATGCACTGTAAAATGGCTTTGTGTACCCTCAAAACGTACATTCGTCGCCCGCACATCCGCTTCTTGATCAATGCCATAGGTGACGGTAGGTCGCCCAACCTCCGGCATGATTTCGCGCACGTATTCATCATCCACGCACAACACCGCCAAGCCATAAAACGGCAAGTGATGCAAAAACTCCACAAAGGTTTGCTTCAATTTATTGAAATCACCGCCATACGTCGACATATGGTCTTCGTCGATATTCGTCACCACCGCAATCATCGGTTGCAGGTGCAGAAATGACGCATCGCTCTCATCCGCTTCCGCCACCAGATATTCACCCGTGCCGAGTTTGGAATTACTCGCGGAACTGTTCAGCTTGCCACCGATCACGTAGGTGGGATCCATCCCGCCTTCCACCAGCAAACTCGTGGTCAAACTGGTCGTCGTGGTTTTACCGTGCGTACCCGCTACCGCAATGCCCTGCCGGAAACGCATCAGTTCTGCCAACATTTCTGCACGGCGCACAATCGGCAAACGCTTTTCACGCGCCGCGACGATTTCCGGGTTAGTCGCATCAATCGCGGTTGACACCACGATCACGTCTGCACCCGCAACGTTTTCTGCTGCATGACCTTTGTAAACCGTGATACCCAGCGATTGCAGACGGCGGGTCATCGCCCCCTCTGCTACATCCGAACCGGATACCTGATAGCCCAAATTGGCGACCACCTCAGCAATACCACCCATCCCTGCCCCACCGATACCGATGAAATGCAGCCGATTAATGCGTTTGCGAGCCAGATCGTCCTTGCCTAGTTTCATTGTTGTTGCCCTTGTTGTTGTCTTGCTGAATTATCGAAATCATAACCGGCGTAAGCCGCACAAATAGCCGCCACTTGCGCCGTTGCATGAGGCTTCGCCAACGTGCGCGACGCGATGCTCATTTGCCGTAACCGGGCGCGATCCATGCACAAATCTTGTAATACGCCCGCGAGTTTTTCTGGGGTTAAATCACGCTGCTGAATCAGTAACGCTGCGCCGTTTTCCGCTAAGTAATTGCCGTTTGCCGTTTGGTGATCATCCACTGCGTGTGGATAAGGTACTAACACCGCAGCCACGCCTGCCGCAGCCAATTCGGCAATGGTTAGCGCTCCGGCACGGCAAATCACCAAATCCGCCCATGCATACGCTTCTGCCATGTCCTCAATGAACGGCATCACCTCAGCGTCAACACTGGCAGCGGTGTATTGGCGGCGAGCATCGTCAATGTTTTTGACACCCGCTTGATGACGCACCACGGGACGAATTGTCGCGTCTAACTGCGCCAACGCTTGCGGAACCATTTGGTTTAACGCTTGCGCCCCCAGACTGCCCCCGACCACCAGCACATGTACCGGCTCATCGTCACGGTCAACCAAACGCTCTAACGGGGCGGGTAAACTGGCAATATCCAAACGTACCGGATTACCGGTTGCCATCACTTTTTGTCTGGCAGCAAATGTGCCGGGGAAACCTTCCAACACCCGCCGACTCACGCGGGATAACAATTTATTGGTCAAACCTGCGACAGCATTTTGCTCATGAATCACCACTGGCTTGCCAAGCAATGCCGCCATTAAGCCACCGGGGCCTGCCACAAATCCGCCCATGCCCAATACCGCAGCAGGCTGATGTTTACGCACGATTTGCAGCGCTTGCCACAACGCCCGCACCAAATTCACTGGTGCTAACAACAATGCCCGCAAGCCTTTGCCACGCAAGGCGCTGACATCCAACCACGCCATTTCAATACCGGCTTCAGGAATCACCCGCGCTTCTAAGCCTTTGCGTGTTCCCATCCACACCACGGGAATCCCCTGCGCGATCAACGCGCGCGCCACCGCCAGACCGGGGTAAACATGCCCACCTGTGCCGCCTGCCGTAATCATAATCGGACGCTGCTGTTTACTCGCCACGGGTAGTCCTCCGAATAGCACGCGCTTTGGGTGGTTTGGGCGCACGCACTTCCGGCAAACCAAACTGCACCAACTGGGTTTCGCGGTGTACCCGCATCAATAACGCCATTGCCATCAACGTAATCAACAAACTACTCCCGCCATAACTCATCAGTGGCAACGTCAAGCCTTTCGGGGGCAATACCGCCAGATTCACCCCAACATGCAGAATGACCTGAAACCCCATCCAGAACCCAATGCCATAAGCCACATACGCGCCAAAGTGCTTACCCGCCTTATCTGCCTGAAAACCAATCACAAACGCGCGTAACACCAACCAGCCGTACAAAATCAATACTACCAACATGCCGATAAAGCCGAACTCTTCCGCCAATATCGAGAAAATGAAATCATTGTGTGCTTCTGGCAGGTAGAACAATTTCTGGATACCACCACCCAGACCATTGCCAAACCAACCCCCGTCACCAATCGCCATCAGCGCATGAACGGTCTGATAACCTTTATCGGCTTCGTGCGCCCAAGGGTTCAGTAACGCATCCCAACGCGCCCCGCGATAACCCATCATGGATACCGGGATCATTACCAAAATTGCGCCGCCGAGCAGAAGACCCAAGCGTTTCAACGGTACACCACCTAGAAATAGCAATGCCAAACCCGTCACAAAAATCACCACAGTCGAACCAAAGTCGGGTTCTAATAACAGCAAACCACCCGTTACGCCCAACACCACCAGAGGAATTAATAAAGGCTGATAAGACGGCGACGTTGCCAAGCTTTTACCGTGGCGAATCAAATAGCCCGACAAATACAACAACATAATCAGTTTTGCCAGCTCCGACACCTGCACCGATATAAACCCCAGATTCAACCAACGCCGACTACCATTCACTTCCTTGCCAATGCCGGGAATCAGCACCAACACCAACAAAACCAACACAATCGGCAATAAACGCACACCTAAATGCTGCCAAAAATCCATCCGAATCTGGTACATTCCACCTGCCAACACCAACCCTAGCGCCAGATAAATCGCTTGACGTTGCAGGTAAAAATACGGGTCGTTGTATTGCTTTTCTGCTACCCATAACGATGCTGATGCCAACATCACAATCCCAATCCCAATGATTGCCAGCAACGCAATCAGTAAGTCACGATCCACATAACGTGACCAAAAATTGTCGGCCGGGGTCTCCAGCGTCAAGGCAGGCATTTTAATCATGGCAAGCTCCTGACTTCCGCACTGAACACCTCACCGCGATGCACATAGCTTTTGAACATATCAAAACTCGCACAAGCCGGTGACAGCAGCACATTATCCCCGACCTGCGCCAGCTCTGCGGCAATAGCCACCGCATCCGCCATATCGTGGGCAAACACATACGGGGCGTAACCTTCCACCACATCGGCAATTTTATTGCGGTCTTCGCCAATCAATACCAATGCCCGTGCTTTTGCCATTGCCACCGCACGTAAGGGCGAAAAATCGGCACCTTTGCCCTGCCCTCCGGCGATCAGCACCGTTTTACCGGGCAAACCAGCCAAAGCCGCCAGCGTCGCGCCAACATTCGTGCCTTTGGAATCGTTATACCAATTCACTCCGGCGCGTTCGCGTACCCATTGGGTGCGATGTGCCAAGCCGGTGAATTCACGTAAAGCTGCCAACATACCATCCATCGGAATACTGGCTGCTTCGCCCAACGCCAACGCTGCCAGCGCATTCGCGTGGTTATGCTCACCCGGCAACTTCATTTCATCCACCGCCAGCAACAGGGTTTCACCCTTGGCTAACCAGCGTTTACCCGCGTGTTCACGCAGACCGTATTGACCGTCCGTCGGAATGTCTAAACCAAAACTGACGCTATGCCCGCATTCCACTTGGCTTAGCATCGCCATCACCACCGCATCGTCACGATTTACTACCGCGCATCCACAATGTTGGTACACAACTTGCTTGGCGGCGGCATAATCAGCAAAGCTGGGGTATCTATCCATGTGGTCTTCGCTGACATTTAAGACCACGGCGGCAACGGCGCGTAGTGATTGGGTGGTTTCCAATTGAAAGCTGGAAAGTTCCATCACATACACATCCGGTGTCGGCTGTGCCAGCAAATCCAGCGCGGCATAGCCCAGATTGCCACCCGCGTAAGACCTCATCCCAGCCCTTTGCGCCATCAAATCCACCAGCGTGGTAACACTGCTTTTACCGTTAGAGCCAGTAATTGCAATCACTGGCGCTGGCGCTTCACGCACAAACAACTCGATGTCGCCAATGATTGCCGCCCCACGTTCACCTGCCGCACGGATTTCTGGGGTCGCAATCGCAATGCCGGGGCTAACCACCAAGGTAGCCGCACTGGCAAACCACGCAGCAGCCTCAGCAAATGCCCCGAAGTGGTAAGGCGTTTGCGGAAATTCTGCCAGCAACTCAGCCTTACCCGGCGGATTCGCACGGCTATCCACCACAGCAAAAGCTACGCCACGCGCCTGTAAATGCCGCGCAACCGATAACCCGGTCTGCCCTAAGCCAACCACCAGCGTATCCCAATTGTGCACTTGCATTGTCATATCAGCGTCACTCATTGCCTTAACGAATCTTCAAGGTTGCCAAACCGATCATCACCAGAATCACGGTGACAATCCAAAAACGGACAATAACCCGTGGTTCGGGCCAGCCTTTTTTCTCATAATGGTGGTGCAAGGGAGCCATGCGGAAAATCCGCTTGCCGCCTGTGGCTTTAAAATACCCCACTTGCATAATGACCGAGAGGGTTTCTAACACAAAAATCCCGCCCATAATTGCCAGTACAATTTCTTGACGCACCACCACCGCGACGATACCCAGTGCTGCACCCAGTGCCAATGCACCCACGTCGCCCATAAACACTTGTGCGGGGTAAGCATTAAACCATAAAAAACCCAAACCAGCACCGAATATTGCCGAACAAAATACCACTAACTCACCCGCTCCGGGAATTCGCGGAACTCCCAAATACTGCGAAATTGTGGCATGTCCGCTAGCATAAGCAAAAATGGCCAAACCGCCCGCCACCATAATCGTTGGCATAATCGCCAAGCCATCCAAACCATCGGTCAAGTTCACGGCATTGCTCGAACCCACTACCACCAAATAAACCCAAGGGATAAACAACCACCCTAACTGCCAATGCGCATCTTTAAACACCGGTAAGAAAAACGTGGTTTCAACCGGACTTGTCGCACTAAAAAACAAGTAAAACGCACCAGCAAAACCAATCAAGCTCAAACCAATGTATTTCTGTAGGGCAGTTAACCCCATATTGCGACGCTTTTTAAGCTTAATGTAATCGTCTAAACCGCCCACCAAGCCAAACCCCAAGGTGACAAACAATACCACCCACACATAGCGGTTTGACAAATCTGCCCACAGCAAAGTCGCCACAGCAATCGCAAAAAGGATCATCACGCCACCCATCGTCGGCGTACCTGCTTTCATTTGGTGTTGCGGACCATCCTCACGGATATATTGCCCAATTTTCAAACGGGTCAGCGCTCGGATCATGCTAGGACCTGTCCACAAGGCGATAAACAATGCCGTCAATAACCCTAAAATGGAACGCAACGTCAAATACTGGAACACCCCGAAGCCACGGTAAAAATCACTCAGGAAATCGAACAACCACACCAACATTACGCTGCCTCCCGGACAGCCGCGACTGTCAATGCATCCACTACCCGTTCCATCCGCATCGAACGTGAACCTTTCACTAGCACTTGAGCACCGGGTTGTAAGCTGGCTTCTAACGCTGCCAATAAGGTTTCTACATCACTATGGGCTTGTACAGCTTGCCCAAAAGCCGCACTGGCATGAACGCTTAGCGTTCCCAAAGTAAACAGCTCATCAATACCGGCTTGCAACGCCTGTCGACCAATTGCCGCGTGCATTTCCACACCGGTTTCCCCCAGTTCGCCCATGTCGCCCAAAACCAAGATTTTTTTGCCCGGCAAACTTGCCAGTACGTCGATCGCTGCCGCAGTTGATGTGGGGTTAGCATTGTACGTGTCATCAATCACCCGGCTGCCGTGTTTACCCTGCTTAGGGTTTAAACGCCCTTTCACCGGCTGCAATGACTCCAAACCTCGCCGAATCGTGTCCAATGACACACCCAGCGCCAATGCAGCGGCAGTAGCTGCCAACGCATTCATCTGGTTATGCCGCCCTAATAATTTGAGATCAACGACTACCGTTTGCCCTTGTGCTTGTATATAAAACGGCATCTCCACCGTACTGCCACCCTGCACATCTGCCGCCTTATTCATGCCAAAACGCAAGATCTTGCGGTGTTGGTTCAAGCTTTGCCAGTAATCCGCATAGGTATCGTCGGCATTGATAATGGCAATGCCTGCATCACCTAGACCGTTGAAAATTTCACCTTTTGCGCGTGATACCCCAGCCAGATCACCCACGCCCTCCAAATGAGCAGCGCCTGCATTATTGATGATAGCAATAGTCGGGCGGGCGATACGGGTCAGGTAATCAATTTCACCAAAGTGATTCATACCCATTTCAATCACGGCAAACGCGTGTTGCGGACGCAGACGTAATAAGGTCAGCGGCATTCCAATATCATTATTGAGGTTACCTAATGTTGCCAAGGTATCACCCTGTAATGACAAAATAGCCCCAAGCATTTCTTTCACTGTGGTTTTGCCGTTGCTGCCAGTCAAACCGATCACAGGCTGCTGAAAACCTTGTCGCCAAGCAGCCGCCAAACGCCCCAATGCCAAGCGCACATCATCGACCACTACTTGCGGAATCGGGGCATCGACAACACGCGACACCAGTGCAGCACTGGCTTTGCCCGCCACTTGCGGCACAAAATCGTGGGCATCAAAACGCTCACCACGCAAGGCGAGAAATAAATCCCCGGTTTGTACCTGACGGGAATCACGCTCGACACGCTCAATGGCAATCGTTCGGCTACGCTCAACATCCGGGGCGTGAAGCGCACCACCCGTCATTTGCGCAATTTCAGTCAAATTCAACCAAGTCATGCGCCACACTCCTGCAACGCCAAGGTCGCCTGAATGCGATCATCAAACGGCACCGTGCCATGTGCTAGGATTTGTACAGTTTCATGCCCCTTGCCTGCAATTAACACCGTATCACCGGGTTGGGCTTGCCCAATGGCGAAACGAATGGCTTTAGTACGGTCGTGTTCAAAGACAACACCCGTTTTATTGTGGAAGCCTTGCATAATGTCCTCAAATATTTGCTGTGGATTTTCAGAGCGCGGATTATCGTCGGTTACGATCACCACGTCAGCATCTGATTCAGCAATTTCTGCCATTAACGGACGTTTTCCACGATCACGGTCGCCACCACAGCCAAACACACACAACAAACGCCCACGGGTATGCACCCGTACCGCCTTTAATACTTGCTGCAATGCACCGGGCGTATGCGCGTAATCCACCACCACCAAGCGGTCACTGAGCGAAGTCGAAGTAACTCGCTCCATGCGCCCCGGCACGACCTGAACCTGCTGCAAACCTTGCAAAGCCGCTGACAGTGTTAAACCTTTCGCCAACAATACGCCCAAAGCTGCCAACAAATTATGCAAATTAAATTGCCCCAACACAGGGGCTTGTAGCAGTGCTTCCTGCTGCCCAACGCACACAGTTGCCCGAATGCCGCTATGATCAAATACCGGATTGCTTGCCACCAAGGTGTCAGCCGGATAATCCGCCACATTACCGACACCGTAACCCATTACCCGCAGCGCACTGCCGGTTAATTCCGCCGCCAAACGCCGCCCAAAGGCATCATCCAGATTCAGCACCACTGCCTGCAAATCAGGCCAGTGAAATAACTTACGCTTAGCCTCGGCATACGCCTCAACCGTGCCGTGATAATCCAAATGGTCGCGGGTAAGATTCGTCAGCGCTGCCACATTAAAGCGCACCCCATTCACACGCCCCTGATCCAGCGCATGTGAAGAAACCTCCATCGCCACCGTGGTAAAGCCATCCTGCTGCAAGCGCTGCAACAGACTATGCAAGGTCAGTGCATCCGGCGTGGTATGCGTAGCAGGCTGCAACGCCCCCGGCACACCCATCCCCAATGTTCCCAACACGGCGGCTTGCTGTGGGTGAATCGCATTCAGTGCTTCGGCGACAAAATGACTCACCGAAGTTTTGCCATCAGTACCTGTCACGCCCACCATGAACAATTCGGCACTGGGGCTGGCATTAAAACGGTCGGCGAGTGTACCTAAATGCTCCCGCAAGGAGGGCACCGGCACTAACTCGACCGACAAGGGTGGCTGTTGTAGGTCTGTTTCTGGCTCGTAAAGCACCACTGCCGCACCAGCTTGCACAGCGGCGGCGGCATAACTCAAACCGTGCTGGCGCGTGCCACGCAATGCAATAAACGCCATACCAGGCTGAACAGAGCGGTTATCCAGTGTCAAGCCATTGATCTGGATATCAGGTACTGCATCCACAATACCGTGCAATAACTCACGCATGGAAACCATCGTCATGTTGCCCCTCCCACTGTATTCGCTACGGGTGCTTGCTGCACTGCCTGCTTGGCATCTGGTAAATTATCGGGGGGTACGTCCAATAAACGTAGCGCTTCCGCCATCACCTTAGAGAAAACCGGGGCAGCAGCACGCCCACCGCTGTCATCAATTTTCGGCTCATCAATTTGTACCGCCACCACCAAACGCGGGCGACTCGCAGGCGCAACGCCGATAAAGCTCGTTAAATAGCGGTCGTTTTGGTATTTACCATCAATGTATTTGTAAGCCGTCCCGGTTTTACCCGCGACACGGTAGCCATCTACCATAGCTTTTTCACCGGTACCACCTTCCTGCACCACCGCCTCCATCATGCGCAGGACAGAACTCGCGGTATCAGGACTCATCACCTGCTGACCAAGACCAAGCTTCTCTGGCTTATAAATGGAAACCGGCATCAACACCCCATTCGCCGCAAACGGTGCATACGCATGAGTTAACTGCAATAAGCTGGAGGACAGGCCGTAACCGTAACCGTGTGAGGCACGGTCAACCTTGCCCCATTGTGTGTAGTTGGTCAGCATTCCCGCTGTTTCACCCGAAAAGCCTGCATTAGGCGTTTGCCCAAAGCCCAGACGACTGAGGAACATCCACTGATCACGCGCATTCATCAGCAATGCCACCCGACTTGCCCCAACGTTACTGGATTTCGCTAACAACGTGGGCAACGTGACTGAGCCATAATCTTTGGGATCTTTAACACTGTATTTGCCAAATTTAATTTCACCTGGTGATGTATTCACCTCAACATCCGCACCTAATACCCGCGCCTCTAATGCCGCTGCAATGGTCAATGGCTTTAACGTTGAACCCGGTTCGGATTTATCCGTCACTGCACGATTGCGATAGAGATAGGGTTCCAACTCTTTACGGTTATTGGGATTAAAAGAGGGAACATTTGCCATCGCGAGGATTTCCCCGGTATGCGCATCCAATACCACCAAGGAACCCGCTTTAGCATTGAGTAACGACACTTGTGTTTTCAGTTCTTTGTAAGCGAGGTATTGAATACGACGGTCAATCGTAAGCCGCACATCCTGTCCTGGCTGCATTTCTTCCATGCTGATCACGCTTTCGACCAACTTGCCTTTGGCATCACGCACCACGCGCGTTTGACCGTTTTTACCCGCCAATACTTCGTTACGCGCTTTTTCAATACCCTCAATGCCATTGCCATCAACATTGGTCATACCCACCACATGCCCGGCAGTTTCGGCTAAAGGATAATAACGGCGGTATTCGCGTGTTGCTGCCACACCGGGTAAATCCAAGGCTAAAATATTAGCCGCGACTTCCAATGGCAATTGACGCCCAAGGTAAAAGAATTGTTTGCTGCTGGCTTCTTTTAACTTGGCTGGCAAACCGCCCTCCTCCAGACCCAGCTCTTTTTCAATTTGACGGAACCCAGATTCCAAGCGTGCGAAACGGGTGCTCGCCAACTCTTGCACTTCACGTTCTTCTGCCGCGCTATCACCGACGGTAGCATCCGTCACCTGACGTGACAGCTCATACTCATGACGCAATTCCTCACGGGCTTGCAGTAACTCCTGCGGGTTGCACCATAAGGAAGAGACGGGGGAGCTGATTGCCATCGGGTCGCCATTACGGTCAGTAATCATGCCCCGATAAGCAGGTACGGTCACAACACGCATCTGGCGCTTATCAGCTTGCTGTTGTAACCATTCTTGTTGAAAGATTTCCAACCAAGCCGCACGCAACATCAGAATGCCAATCACGACCAGCAAAGCCAACATCAAAAACAAACGTCTCCCCTGAAATACAGGGGATTTGAGTGCCTTACGCCTCACTCGCGTATTACCTTAATGTTATCAGCACTGGGCTTTTGCATTTTTAACACCTGTTTAGAACGGGTTTCCACATGTACTTGATTTAACAAAACGCTTTGTTCCAATTTCAAGCGACTCCAATCAGCGCTCAACTCATCACGTTCTTTTTCCAACTTCTGCAATTCAGCAAACAATTGCCGTGAATGGTGACGATTCACCACAATCATCAATGCCAAGGCAATAACCATAAAATAGAGTAATGCCAACGTTAGCAAGCCACCTCTATTCATGCAGACCGCTCTCCGATGCGCATAATGGCACTACGGGCGCGGACATTGCCCTCCACCTCTAGCACAGAAGGACGCACAGCTTTACCAATGAGTTTCATCGGCGGCTGAATAAAGGCTGGCATAATAGGCAACCCTTTGGGCAACACAGGTACGCTGGAATGATCACGCAAGAAATGTTTAACAATACGGTCTTCAAGGGAATGAAAACTAATGACCACTAAACGCCCGGCAAATGCCAGCCATTCCACCGCTTGCTGCAAACACACCTCAACATCATCCAATTCCTGATTGACCTTAATGCGAATAGCCTGAAAACTACGGGTAGCAGGATTTTTGCCCGGCTCACGTTTATGCACCACACTAGCGATTAAATTCGACAATTGGGTAGTGGTTTCCAATGGTGCATTAATCCGGGTACGTACAATTTCTTTTGCAATTTGGCGGGAAAAACGCTCCTCACCATAACGCCACAGCACATCGGCAATTTGAGCCTCATCTGCCCGGTTCAACCACTGCGCGGCACTTTCACCGCTGGTAATATCCATGCGCATGTCGAGTTGTCCTTCCCGCATAAAGCTGAAACCACGTTCTGCATCATCCAATTGTGGGGAAGAAACCCCCAGATCCAGCAAGACACCCTGAATTTTATTCGTTACACCGGCTGCCAACAACGCTTGTGGGAAATCCCGGAACGAGCCGTGCCACACAAACACCCGTGCATCCGCAGCATAACGCTGACGGGCATGTTCAATCGCCACAGGGTCTTTATCAATCACAATCAAGCGACCACTCAAACCCAAATGTTCCAAAATCAACGCCGAATGACCACCACGACCATACGTGCCATCGACATAAGTGCCCGACTCTTGAACATTCAATGCCTGCACGGCTTCCTGCAATAGCACTGTGTCATGTTTCAACACTGAATCAACCACCTTTTATCAGCATTACATGGAAACCTGATTCAATATCTCAGTCGCCTCATCATCGTCCTGCGCCTCCTGCAACCAAGACTCACGAGCGGCTTCCCAAGTATCAGCGTCCCACAATTCTAATTTATTCGCCTGACCAACCAATACCGCACGCTTGTCAATGTTTGCGTATTCGCGCAACGGGGCTGGCAGCAATACCCGTCCTTGTGCATCCATCTCCAACTCAGCCGCATGACCCAAGATCAGGCGCTGCATATTGCGTACCCGGCGATTCATATTGGGCAAAGACATTAGGGTTTTCTCGACCTTCAGCCACTGATCCATCGGGTAAACAAGCAAGCACTTATCGGTGTGATCAACCGTAATGACAATCTGCCCCGCAGCGTTTTCCACAATATCCTCGCGATACTTAGCGGGCATGGCGAGCCTGCCTTTAGGATCAATCGAGATGTTGGAAATACCACGAAACATACCATCCAATTCCACTTAAAATGGGAATTCAACCCACTTTTTCCCACTTTCTTCCACTTGAATGAGAATATAGGCAGACAGCCGCAACCTGTCAATAAAATCAGATCAAAATCACTTTAAATAAAATAATGGAGGGCAAAAATAAAACAAATGCGCCGAACTCGATCCGGCGAATTATTTTATAATCAATTATTTATAATATAATCCTCAGAACAAGGATTAGGACTTGATGCGTTATTATTTTGAATTAATAAGCCAAATAAGCAATAAGAAAAAAGATAGAGCTGATCTGTAAGCCGGGTTCTGTCTTAGACAATCATTCATCTGGGATGTACGTCGCCGTACACCTCTAGCAACCTACCCGGATGCAGTGCGGGTCACACCAACGCATCCCTATTTGGTCTTGCTCCGAACGGGGTTTGCCGTGCCATCGACTGTTACCAGCGACGCGGTGCGCTCTTACCGCACCCTTTCACCCTTACCGATGAGCAAGCTCACAGGCGGTTTACTTTCTGTTGCACTTTCCGTCAGCTCACGCTGCCCAGGCGTTACCTGGCGTTCTACCCTATGGAGCCCGGACTTTCCTCCATTTCCCACTTGCGCAAGAAACCGCGATTGCCCGATCAGCTCTGGGGCGCAACATAACAGATAAGTGTCAACGTTGCACCTGTGTGACCGCAGAAACTTGCCGTGGAGCCTCCGACGGCGCGGGGGGCATCGCATCAGGCGTGGCAACCGCCCAATACTGGAAAAACCGTTGGGGAAATAGCTCTGGGTAATTCACTGCAACCACAAACAAGAGCAACGTTGCCAAGGTAAACGCAATCAACAGATCAGTCACACTATTAATAAACCACTTGGTCACGGACACTCCTTTGACACCCGACGAAAAGAATACAGATATAGCTTAAATTATCTGAAATTGCCCGATGCAAAACCAACAAAATCGCTAGATAACCCCCAAAATAGCCTCCTGCAATTGTACTGCTGCCACAATGGAAACCGTACCAATCAACAAAACCAAACCGGGTTTGCGGAGGATGGATAAGCCGTGTGATGCTAAAATAGCACCCACAAAGAAAAAGCCAATCACACCAATGATTAACGTGGCAGGTACTTCGCCCCCCATCAAACGCGCAATACTGAGGAAAATCACCCCCGCAATTCCCGCCACCAATAGTGCTTTAAGCACTTCCGACGGCACAACACAGTGGGTGCGTGCAACTAAATCGTTCATGCAGAAGCTCCTGCTTAAGATTCTAAAACCACAGCATAATATAAGACTTTGCTTAAATACAAATTTAGAAAACGCAAAATGCTGATCAAGCGTGGTATTCCTGCGACAATTTGTCGGGTTATACCTGATCAGCCGCGAATCTGTTACAGTGCAACCTGATGAGCCGGGGGTGCCTTCACAGGCTGAGATTATACCCTTGGAACCTGATACGGATCATACCGGTGTAGGGAGGCTCCAGCGCTTGCCGTGGAGTTTTACCCGAACCTTCTTGGAGAAAACATTGATGAGCGCAATACCTGCTGCCTTCCTAAAAAAAACCGCTGAACTGTCCAGCGAAGTCACTAAACCCTTTCCCAACTCCCGCAAAGTTTACGTGCAAGGTTCACGCTCAGACATTCGCGTGGGAATGCGCGAAATCGACCAAGCCCCAACACCTGCCAGCTTTGGTGCGGAAGAAAATCCGCCGATTCCGGTCTACGACACCTCTGGTCCATTTACCGACCCTAGCGTTACCATCAATTTGCTGGAAGGCATTCCCGATGTACGCCTGAACTGGATCTTGGAGCGCAATGACACCGAACAACTCGACGGCCCCACCTCAGATTTCGGCTTAGCTCGCCAGAACGATCCGAAACTCGCGCACCTGCGTTTTGCACACCTTCGCGCCCCACGCCGCGCCAAAGCGGGTAAAAACGTCTCGCAAATGCACTATGCCCGCCAAGGCATTATCACCCCGGAAATGGAATACGTTGCCATTCGTGAAAATATGCGCCTGCAAGAATTACGCGCTGACCCACGTTACAGCAAACTGTTACGCCAACACGGCGGACAAGCATGGGGTGCAAACCTGCCAGCGGAAGTCACTCCCGAATTCGTGCGCAAGGAAGTGGCGGAAGGACGGGCGATTATCCCCGCGAATATCAACCACCCCGAACTCGAACCGATGATTATTGGGCG
This sequence comes from uncultured Thiothrix sp., assembly GCA_964398375.1. Classification (GTDB taxonomy): domain Bacteria; phylum Pseudomonadota; class Gammaproteobacteria; order Thiotrichales; family Thiotrichaceae; genus Thiothrix. The sequence goes on along the minus strand of CAYNNA010000011.1, from coordinate 8,976 downwards.
CAATTTCCGCGTCAAGATCAATACCAATATCGGCAACTCAGCGGTTTCCTCCTCCATCGAAGAAGAAGTCGAAAAAATGGCATGGTCAGCACGCTGGGGCGGCGACACCTTAATGGACTTGTCTACCGGCAAAAACATCCACGAAACCCGCGAATGGATTCTGCGCAATGCGCCCATGCCCATTGGCACAGTTCCCATTTACCAAGCACTGGAAAAAGTGAATGGCAAAGCCGAAGACCTGACTTGGGAAATTTTCCGCGACACCCTGATCGAACAAGCGGAACAAGGCGTGGATTACTTCACCATCCACGCAGGTGTGCGCTTGGCGTATGTGCCGATGACTGCCGATCGTGTTACCGGCATTGTGTCACGCGGTGGCTCAATCATGGCGAAATGGTGCTTAGCGCATCACAAGGAAAACTTCCTCTACACCCATTTTGAAGACATTTGCGAAATCATGAAAGCTTACGACGTGAGCTTCTCGCTGGGCGACGGTTTGCGCCCCGGCTCTGCCGCTGATGCCAATGACCAAGCGCAATTCGCTGAACTCGAAACCTTGGGTGAATTGACCAAAATCGCCTGGCAGCACGACGTGCAGGTGATGATTGAAGGCCCCGGTCACGTGCCGTTGCACATGGTCAAAGAGAATATGGACAAGGAATTGCAGGATTGCTTTGAAGCACCTTTCTACACCTTGGGGCCGCTGGTGACGGACATTGCACCCGGTTACGACCACATTACCTCCGGCATTGGCGCGGCAAATATCGGCTGGTACGGGTGCGCGATGTTGTGCTACGTCACCCCAAAAGAGCATTTAGGCTTGCCGAATAAGGAAGATGTGCGCGTCGGGATTATCACCTACAAAATTGCGGCACACGCGGCGGATTTGGCGAAAGGCTGGGCGGGCGCACAAGTACGCGACAATGCCATGTCGAAAGCACGTTTTGAATTCCGCTGGGAAGACCAATTCAATCTGGGGCTAGACCCGGATCGGGCGCGTGAATACCACGATGAAACCTTGCCGAAAGATTCCGCGAAAGTGGCGCACTTCTGCTCGATGTGTGGCCCGCATTTCTGCTCGATGAAAATTACGCAGGACGTGCGTGATTACGCTGCCAAACAAGGTGTCGATGCGCAAGCAGCACTGCAAAAAGGCATGGAAGAAAAAGCGGTGGAATTCATTAAAACTGGAAGCAAGCTTTACCATCAGGCATAAGCTGAAACAAAAAACGCCTCCGAAACAGGGGGAGTCGGAGGCGTAAAAAACTGAAAGCTTCTCAACCAAGTCACTAGATAAGGAGATTCAGTGTCGTTGATTCTAGCGTTTATAGTGCCGAATTGGTCATGATTTATTCTTATGGAAATTAATCAAACTTAATGATAGCTGAATGCACTTATGATACGAATTCGCCGCAAACAATTCGCACCGAACCGACAGTAACGACACCGAAGTCGCCGAAATCTTCACCTCCGCCGACAAAGCAGGCAAAGGCTTGGATGGCGTGTATCTGGAATTAGCCGAAAACTTCAACCAACAACGCCAAACCCTAAGCAACGGCAAAAAAGCCGCGATTACCATCCGCAAACTCGACTCTGGGTTAGGGGCGCAATTCATTATGACCGGGCAGTACATTGCCGAAGCGTATTCCCCCGCGAATGCCTTGTGGGGCAGTTTGGTGAATAGCAGCAGCAATAAACTTACCACGATTGCCGACGTAACCGCGTCCAGCGTGGGCGGCGTGATTGCGCGGAAAACCAAACTCGACCTGATTACCACCGACGGCAAGCTTGACGTTGCTAAATTACTCACCAACGTCAGCAGCGGCGAATTTGCAATGGGTTACACCAACCCTTACCAATCCGCCACCGGGTTAAACTTCCTCATCACGGTGCTGAATGCGTTTGCCAAAGGCGATCACAGCCAAATGTTGTCGCCGGATGTTGCCAGCGCGTTTGAAGCCTTCCAGCTCGGTGTGCCGTTTGTGGCACAAAACACCCTGCAAATGCGCGATGCCGCAATGGGCAGCGGCGTACTGGATGGCTTTGTGGGCAGCGAACAAACCTGGTTAAGTGCCACTGGCATGGATGATTACCAATTCGTGCCGTTCGGGGTGCGCCACGACAACCCGCTGTACGCCACCAGTGAAGCTGACCCTGCCGAATTGGAAGTGTTGCAACGATTTGCTCGTTACATCAGCACGCAAAAAGCTGTCCTAGAAAAATACGGCTTTGAAACCAGCCTCGACTACAAGGATGCGTACAAAATCCCCGATGGCAATACCCTTGCCCAAGCGCAAAAACTCTGGAAACAGAAAAAGTCCGGTGGCAAGCCCGTGGCGGCGGTGTTTGTGACCGATATTTCCGGCTCAATGGAAGGCGAGCGCATTAAAAACCTGAAAAAAGCCCTGATCGAATCCTCCGACCTGATCAGTGCCAATAACGCGATTGGCTTAGTGTCGTACAACGATACCGTGAACGTGGATTTACCGATTAACCCGTTCAACGTGCAGCAAAAATCCTTATTTAACGGCGCGGTGGAACAGCTTTCAGTCGGTGGCAAAACTGCGACTTACAGTGCCACCTTGGTGGCGGCGAATTTGCTGATTGAGTTCAAAAAGACCCACCCGGATTACAAAATCCGTGATCTTCGTATTATCCGATGGCGAAACCAATATAGGCGTGGATTTCGAGCAAACCAAAACCTTGCTGGAACTGGTCGGCATCCCGATTCACACCATTGCCTATGAACTCAGCTCACCCGAACTCAAGGAAATGGCGAGTCTGGCAGAAGGCGCGTACACCGAATCGAGTGCGGGTTCCGCCTCCTTCCGCATCGGTAACTTACTGAACTCAGAAATGTAAGCCAGAGGAGGCAGCGCGTGAAAGGCTTAAAAATCTTTGGTTTGTTTTTAGTGCTACACGCCGCCGCGTGGGCGGGTACGCACGTTTACCTGAGCCAACACCAGCCGGATGTGCTGATCGTGGTCGATACCTCGTATGCGTTGAAACCGCAATTCGCGGCGATGGAACGCTGGATCGCAGCGCGGGAAGCAAGTACCCGTTACAAAAAGATTGTGGTGGGAACGGATAAAGCCTTGCTGGGGGAGCTTGCCTCCCTGAAATCCAGAGAGGCGATTTTCCGCACCGCATTTGGGCGGATGAGCGAAGACAATTTGCAGCGTTACGCGCAAACGGCGGCGGTGGAGAAAATCTTGCTATCCGATGGCAGCATCAAACCGACTGGGTGGACGGTGGTGACGTTTCCTTAAGCGACGTGGTAGCTTGCATCTGCCCAGAAAACAAGCTGGAGGCAAGAATCATGACCGCTCCAACCCATTCGTTCCAATCCATACGCTCTTGGGTTAACCAATAAGCCGCAATAGCCGCCACCACCAGTTCAAACAGGAAAATGACGTTGGACTGGCTGGCTGGCACTCGCGCAATGCCATATTGCACCGCATAGGTCACACTTCCCACCAATACCGCCAAACCCAGCAACAAAGCGATTGCCGGTATTGAAAATACGTGCCAACCACCGCTATGCGGGATGAATAACAAGCCCAATGCCGTCAGTACCCCAACCCCCAACCATACCGTCAAGGTTTTCACGCCTTCGCTGACTTCTACGCCCAGATAGCGCCCGGCAACAATACTCAGCGCAAAGGTGATACCAGCGGATAACCCCAACCATTCCGCCTGATTACTCGGCAGTGGCAAACGCCCATCAGGTTGCCACAGCATAATCACCGCTCCGCACAATGACAGCGCAATAACTGACCACCCCACACGGTTCAAACGTTCATGCAGGAATGCGCGGGCAAATACCACCGTCCATAGCGGTGACAGGTAAAACAACAGCAAGACGCGCATGATTTCACCGTCTAATGCGCCCAATACGTAACCAACGTTACTCCAACCGGAGGTAATCCCTAAAATCAATAGCCAAAACCACTGACTACGCACTTGCCATAGCCCTTTGGCGTAATACCAGCCGACGACCAAAGTGGGTAGCGTATACGCGATAAACGTGGCGAGTAATCCACTCACCCCCAAGTCATCCAATAAGCGGAATGGATACCAAAACAAGCCCCACAGCGTGGCGGAGTAGAATAGCGTAAGCAATGCGAGATTGTGTTGCCAGCGAGGTGACATGCATAAAACCTTTCTGTAATCGACGGTCTATCCAGTTTACTGGAAAGTCTGAGAGGTTTTAGCGTTATAATCGCTTTGCTTATTCAATCAAGACTTTTTTCATCCACTGATAACAAGCGAGTGTTATGACCCCAACGAGTGACGAACTCAACCAGTTATTACAGCGCTCCGCATTACTGGATACTGCGTTGGCACGTTTTGTGCCTAACAGTTTTGAGGGCGTATCTGACCGCACCGCATCCAGCCGCATTATGTGCGCGGTAGGCTTTGAGCACGCCGAAAGCGTCAAAATACTGATTGCAAATGATAATTTCACCTCAGCCATTAGTTTATTGCGTCTTCAGTACGAAGCGCTGGTACGTGCGGTATGGCTGCAATACGCCGCCAGTGACAAGGTGACTGCGCAACTCATGGGGGAATTCACCCATGAAAAAGCCAAGAAAGCCGATAGATTGTCGATGATGACCCAGATGCTACAGGAATTGGAGGGCAAAGCCCCCCTCAATATAATGAAGCTGTTATTGCAATTCAAAGAGCATTCATGGAAGCCTCTTAGCTCTTATGTACACGGCGGCATTCACGTATTAAACCGTCACAGTAAAGGCTACCCACCGTCATTGATTCACCAAGCAGTACGCGCATCCAACAGTGTTTCTATTATTTTGGCGATGCACCTAGCGCAAATTTCTGGCGACCAAAAGCAAATGTTAGTGGTATCAACCTTGCAACTTACCTTTGCTGATTGTCTACTCGAATCTCATGCTCAAACAGTGGCTAAGCACCTAATCATCAAGCGAGCCACGGAACAGTAGCCTAGGCTATGACCACGTAGTAAGATCACACCATGTTACAACTTGATAAAGCCCTGATCCAAACTCGTAAAGCCGAGTTAGAATCCACCAAACATGCCCTGAAACAACATTTCGTAGGGATCGACAAGATCATCGATGAACTGATGGATTGCATTCAGGTTTGGTACTTAATGCCGGAATTGCTGAAGCGCCCGGTGATTGTGAACCTGTGGGGCATGACAGGGGTTGGCAAAACCGATTTAGTGCGTCAACTGGTCAAACACCTCAATTATCAGGATCGCTTTGCAGAAATAGAACTCTCCAATATTGGGCAAACCTCGTGGAGTTCGTCGGTTTCCAGCGTATTAGACGATTACGGGTTTCATAACGGTAAACCGTGCATTGTGTTATTCGATGAAATCCAGCGCTTCAATACCATCGACTCCAAAGGCGAACCGTTGCCGCAAACCAAATTCATGGACTTTTGGGAATTGCTTTCCGACGGGCATCTGTCGAAAAAGCAAAAAGATGACCTCGACAGTTTTCTCTACGACTATTACCAGCGCGAACGCAATGCCCAACGCAGGCGCGATAAGGGCAAGAAGGACGATGAGGATGAAGACGACGGTGCAGCTTACCTCAGCTCGTGGGAAGCGATACGCCTGAAAAAAGCCTTGAATCTGGAGATGGACATCAGCGAGATGCTCGACATTACCGAAGAGGAAATGGTCAACATGATTCTCGCCGCCAAGCGCAAAAAAGTGATTTACGAACCCATCGACCACACCCAAACGCTGATTTTGATTTCCGGCAATTTGGATGATGCTTTTCAGATGGCGAATCAAGCGGCGGAAGCCGATGTGGATGCGGATATTTTTCACGCTTTCACCACCAAAGTGACGCTGATGGACATTAAAGACGCGCTGCTGCGCAAGTTTCGCCCGGAACAAGTGGCGCGGTTTGGCAATATCCACCTCGTTTACCCCAGTTTGCGCAAACAGGATTTTCACACGCTGATTACGCGGGAAATCAATCGCGTACAAACTGACACGTTGGAGCGTACTGGCATCCGCTTGGTCTCAGACGCGAGCATGAACCAATTGATTTACCGGAATGGCGTATTTCCGGTTCAAGGGGTGCGCCCATTATTTTCCAGCGTGACCGATATTCTGGAAGTCAATTTGTCCCGCTTGTTACTGCAAGCCCTCAGCGACGGCATCGACACCATTTACCTGAACTATTCCGAAGCACGCCAAGCGATTGTGGCGCGTTTGGGCGATGTCACGGTGGAACACCCGTATGTGGGACGCATCGACAAAATTCGCCAGGACAATACGCAAGCTTCCGTGGCGAATATCAGCGTGCATGAATCCGGTCATGCGGTGGCGTACATGGTGCTGTTTGGCTTAGTGCCGTTGCAATTGCAAAGCAAGGTTGCCAGCAGCTACGCGAGCGGTTTCACCTTCCCGCACCAATTGCACCGCACGCGCCGCACGTTGCTGGATATGATCAAGGTGTATCTGGCGGGCGGCATTGCGGAAGAATTGCTGTTTGGGCATTTGGAAGCCTCGACCGGGCGCGAAAATGACCGCGAACGCGCCACGGAATTGGCGATGGATTACGTGCGCCGTTACGGTTTCGACGACGAATTTCAAGCCACCTACACCATTGAAGATTACCCACACCGCATGAACACCGTGGTAACGGATATGGATGTGGAAAAAATGATGATGCGGCTGGTCAGCGAAACCAAGGAGTTATTGGGGCAATGCGTGCATTGCTTACACGCCCTATCCAAAGCACTGACCGAAGCGGGTAAGTTGGAGACAGATCAAGTAGCGGCGATTGCGCAACAGTATGATGTTGCTGCTGAGATTAAGCCGGAAGGTCATTTGCACATTGCGGATTATGCGGCGCGGTTGCGGGAACCGTTGGTGTGGCGGGGTCGGCATTAACCAACCGCTATTGATTGAATGAGTGAAAACACATGAACCAACAAGGCAACGTCATTTTCTACACGACCCCCAAGCACCAAGTCCGCGTTGAAGTGCATTTTGAGGATGAAACGTTTTGGCTGACTCAAAAGCGCATGGCGGATCTGTTTGGTGTCCAAGTACCAGCCATCGCTAAACACCTGAAAAATATTTTTGTGGAAGGCGAGTTGCAGGAAAATTCAGTTATTTCCATTTTGGAAACTACTGCCGCTGATGGAAAACGATACCAAACCCAATTCTACAATCTGGATGCCATCATCGCCGTCGGCTACCGCGTCAATTCCGCCGAAGCCACCCAATTCCGCATCTGGGCAACCCAAGTCCTCAAGGAATACATCATCAAAGGTTTTGTGCTGGACGATGAACGCCTGAAAAACGGTAAGCAGTTCGGCAAGGATTACTTCGCTGAATTGCTGGAGCGTATCCGCGAAATCCGTGCCAGCGAACGCCGTTTCTACCAGAAAATCACTGACATCTATAGCCAGTGCAGCATTGACTACGATGCCAAGGCTGAGATTACCCAAACCTTCTTCAAAACGGTGCAAAACAAGTTGCACTTTGCTATCACGGGCATGACTGCCGCTGAAATCATCCGCAGCCGTGCCGATAGTGACAAACCCGGTATGGGATTGAGAACGTGGAAAAATTCACCGGACGGCAAAATCCTGCGTACTGACGTAACCATTGCTAAAAACTATCTGGACGAAAAGGAATTACGCAATCTCAATCGCATCGTCACCATGTACCTCGATTTCGCTGAAGTGCAAGCCGAACGCAAAATACCCATGAAAATGAAAGACTGGGTGGAGAAGCTGGATGCTTTCCTGCAATTCAACGGCTACGAGCTGCTGCACGATGCAGGGCGGGTGCGTAAAGCAGTGGCGGATAAATTGGCACTGGAACAATACGAGAAATACCGCATTGGGCAAGACCACGCCTACGAGTCTGACTTTGATCGCATGGTGAAGCAACTGGAAAGTAAGCAATCTGATTGAGATGAGGTAATACGCTATGCAGCGAGAAGATGCAATTAGATAAATATTTTATTGAATGCTATCTTCCTCAATAACATATTTTAATTTATTTTTGAACAAAGGATGGGCTGTATGACTCGGTTGAATGGATGGCAAAGAATGTGGGTTGTTCTCAGTGCATTATATTTTTTACTGGTAATTTTTATTGCAATTCCAACATTTCCAACGCAAAAAGACATTGTTATTACGCGATTAGCCAATGCAACTGATGCAATTTATGTTTACAGGAAGGCTAATGATGCCAATTTTGATGAACTTGATGAGCTTTCTAAATTTGATGACTTCGTGGATGAGTATCACGAGGATCAGACGGGTGGTAAATTCATTAAAGTGATGCAAGAAACATGGGGATCTAAAGTTGATTTCTCAGATGTTGAAATTGAGTACAGACAACAAATTGATGCATTGTTAATGGATCAGGCAAAAAGCATTGGTGTTACCCTCCTTGCTTGGTTCATACCTGTAGTCGCCGTTTATTTGTTAGGCTTTGGAGTGGCGTGGATTGCATCAGGATTTCGTGGTAATCGTTCGTAGATAGTAAGTGGGAATACAAGCGTAGCCTACTCAGGGCGACCGCATATAAATAATCACGCAAACAAGACCTTGGAGCGGTAGGTATCATCCCATGCGGCTTTGTTTTGCTTTTTGGGCAAACTGAGTTTGGAGCCTTCGCGTTCAAAGAGGTTGATACACAGATGGCGGATGCTGGTCATCATGGCGGGGCCATTTCCCTTGCGGATACGGCTGGCATCTTCCGAGAAGGTCACATCCAGCCGCCAGTGCAGGGTATTCTCAATCCCCCAATGCCCACGGACTGCTTTGGCGAACAGGTTGGCATCAGCGGGGATGGAGGCGATGAAGAAACGCCGTTCCACCGTCGTCGTGTCGCCTTGTGTGCATTCCCGCTCTACCATGCCGATGCTACGTAACCCTGTCCACACCTCAATGTTAGGCGGGTGTGACCGGAAGTGATGCCAGCTTCTATTAAGCGGCATGGTGGGAGGA